>JALOPB010000280.1 GCA_025454115.1 Desulfobacterales bacterium
GCCGCCGCAGGCGGCCTCACACCCACCTTGCCGTAACCGTCTTTTCGTCCATGAAGAGCTTCATGGAGGCGAGCCGGGACTTGGCGTTGCCGAGGAACGAGGCCCGGCGGGACCCCAGCGGGAAAAACGAGTAGGGCTGGGCCACGCCCACGTTGACGCCCACGTTGCCGACGTTGACTTCGCGCATGAACTTGCGGGCGTGCTTGCCGCTTTGGGTCATGATGCAGGCCGAGTGGCCGAGGTTGGTCTTGGTGTTGATCCAGTCGATGGCCTGCTCCAGGCTGTCGCCCCGAATGAGGGCCGCCACTGCGCCGAAGGCTTCCTCCCTGGCGCTCGGCATGTCCACATCGGCGCCTTCGAGAATCGTGGGGCCCATGAAAAATCCGTTTGGATAATCCTTCGCTTTCGTTCCGCGGCCGTCCAGAACCATCTTGCAGCCGTCTTTTAATGCCTGTTCGATCCATTGCCGGACTTTGTCGCGGCCGCCCGCCGTGGCGTAAGGGCCCATCTCGACATCGGTGTCCAGGCCGTAGCCGAGCTTCATCTTGGCGGCGGCTTCCTTGAACCGGGCCTTGACCTCGTCGTAGATGTCGCCCAGGATGACGACGTTGTCCATGCCCAGGCAGCGCTGGCCGGTCATGCCGAAGCAGGCCCGCAGCATCCAGGGCACGGCGGAATCGAGGTCGGCATCCGGCATGATGACGAGCAGGTTCTTGCCGTTGCCGTTGATCGAGGAGCGCTTGCCGAGCCGGCCGCATTGCTCGTAGAGCTCCCAGCCGGCTCGGTTGGAGCCGATGAAGCCCACCCCCTGGATGCGGGGGTCGTCCAGGATCATCTTGTTGATAGTGCGGCCTCCGTGAATCATGTTGATGACACCTTTTGGAAAGCCGGCCTCGAGTGCGACCCGGTTCACCATCTCGGCAGCCACCGGGTCCTGGCGGCTGGGGCTGATGACGACCGTGCATCCGGCGGCGAGCGCATAGGGCACGAACGACGACCAGGCATGCATGGGAATATTGCCGGGGGTGACGATCAGGAAGGCTCCCAGGGGCTCCCAGAAAAGATACTCGTCGATGCCGCCGGCCAGGTTCAGGATCCCTGCGTTTTCCTTGACCAGGCCATAGGCCGCCGAGCAGGCCGATTCGATGTTTTCCAGGACGCGCGCGAGCGTGCCCTTGGCCTCTTCGATGGTGCGGCCGTGGTCCTGGACCAGGACCCGGCAGAGCATGTCCGTGTTCTCACGGAACTTGTTGTGCATCGTGAAGAGCATGTAAGCGCGCTCGCGCATGGACACGTTCTTCCAGCTCTGGAACGCCGCCTGCGCGGCGTCAACGGCCGCCAGCGCCTCTTCGGGCGTGGCCTGGGGCAGCTCGGCGATAGGCTCGCCCGTGGCCGGGTTGGGATCCGGCTCGATGCGGGTGGACTTGGAATCGACCCACTCCCCGCCGATGAGAAATTTCAGTTTGCCATAGTGCTTCTTAATCTCGGGCAGCAGCATGCAGAACCTCCTTGGTTCGTTTGGGATCCGTCGGATCTCCATGGGAATCGGTTTTCATTTCAGCCTGGACGACCATCCCCTTTTGGATGTGCTCGCGCGTAAGGGTTTCGGCGCGCACCTTGTCCCGGGCCTTGATGGCGTTCAGGATGTCGCGGTGGTACCGGCAGGATTGCTCCAGGTGGCGGCGATCTGCCAGGGATCGGTAAGCCATGCGTTTGACTTGGTTGTTGATGGACTGCTGGATTTTCTTCAGCCGGCCGTGGCCGGCAATGAGCGCCGTGGTGTCATGAAAGAGATGGTTCAACTCTTCGTAACGGATGATGTCCGGCCGCTCCTTGCCAAGCACGAGCGCTTCCATTTGGCCGACGATTCTTTCAAGTTTTTCGACACCGGCTGCCGTCAGCTTGTCGATCGCGAGCGTTACGGCCAGGGTGTAAAGGGCGGTCTTGAGCGTATAGATTTCCCAGATATCTTCGTCGCTCAGCTCGGCGACGAACACCCCACGGCGCGGCTCGCGCCGCACCAGCCCTTCGGCCTCCAGCAGCTTGAATGCCTCCCGCACGGGCGGCCGGCTGACGCCGAGCCGGTCGGCGATCTCCTGCTCCTTGACCTGCTGACCGGGCAACAGCTTTCCCTTGATGATCATGTCCTCGAGGTGCTTGACAGTGCGGTCGACAATGGATTCGACTTTCATGATGTCTGCGCATTCTCCTGCATAGGTGTCGTGCCCGTTCGTGGATGAATCGTGAAACGCTGCGGCGTGGAAGGTCGTTGCGGGCTGTCTTTTGTTTATTGTCTACAATTTTTGCGTTGACGGTGTCAACGCAAAAATATCGCGCAAGCCCCGTAACTATATAGGCAGTCAGGGGATGAGGAGGTCGCCGCCGGCTGCCTCGCTGGCGGGACGTCTTTCCGCCGGTACAACCGAGCGTCTGAAGTGACACGGGAATGAAATGATTGACCCAAGGTAGCTTTCTCCTCCAGCAGCCGCTTGACATCAGCCACTGCGAAATATTATTATGGTCACAATAATAGTTATTTTGGAGGTCGAGATGGAGGGCGCCCAAAAAATCATTCCGGTGACTCAGGTTAAGAAAGAGTTGCTGGAGATCATAAAGGAAATTGTTGCGGAGGATGTCACCGTCGCCGTGACGAAAAATGGAGTTCCCGTATCGGTATTAATGTCGGCGGAGCGATACGAGGGCTTGCTGGAGACGATCGAGATTCTTGCAGACCGAAACATTGTAAAAGCCCTATTTCGGGCGGCGCAGGAATTTCAAGCCGGAAAGGCGTTGACCCATGAAGCGGCGTGGGCGGAGCCCTAATGCGCGCATACCGATTGGCCTATGCGGCGATCTGCCGGCGACAGATTTTAGGGCTGCCGCCATTGCTGAAACCGCTCGTCAAGAGGGCAATCGAGCAGCTCCAGCAAGAGCCTTATACTGGAAAACGCCTTGAGCGAGAGCTTTCAGGATACCTATCCCTGCGGGCCAAGCGCTACCGGATCATTTACCGGATCGATGAGGGTGCACAAACCGTTGAAATCCATTACGTCGGCCATCGCAAAGACATCTATGAGATTTTCTCTGAAGAGATCCGGCAACGTCAACGACGAATGTAGGACTCCTGTTGTAGACAATAAATGCCGGGTATGGTTTCATGTGTCCATTTTTTACCTCACTCGGTACTAGCGCCGATTCTGTCGAACATTTTCCCGCGAATGTTCCAATTCAAAATTCAGGGTGCGCCGCAGCTTCATCATAAAGAAACGATGAAACAACGGGGAAAATGGTGTCGGGGCTTGAATAGTGAATTGATATGTCTGGCCTACGTTTCTAAGTTCCGCTCTGAGATACAAGGGCCGGCTTGGCAGGCGGAGCATCCATGCATTCATGCCATTCAGCTGGGTTATTGTCTATCGAGATCTGCCCGAAATGACAGCCCGGTACCACAGGATTGAATAACGAACAGGTCAGACCGCGAACCACGGACGAACTCTTCCAGCGATACTATAGATGATAGTTCCCGCGATTCGACCGATAAACCAGGCCCTTCCGCCCGGCTCGGGACAAGAAAACAGCTGCGTGCGGCGTCAGTTTTTCGACATCCACCTTTCTAAAGAGTGCAGGCAGCAATTTGAGCCGTTTTAAAGTCGACTTCAGCTCGTCCATGGATCAGCCCCAGTCGGTGAGTGCATTGTTTTCCAGCCCTTGGTTTTTCAGCTCCACGATTAGCTGCCGGAGCGTTTCCAGGAGCTCGCGGTAGTCGTCCTTTTGGTACTCCCGGTAGATGGCTGCGGGCAGAAAACGCGGCAGATCCAACTCGATGGCGGCTCGAGCCTCCTTCTCGCCGGTCTTAGTCAAGAAGTGCTCAGCCGAGCGGGCGGAGACAAACGGCATTCGGTACATGGAGAGTTTCCTGCGCGTCCGACCCCATTCGGGCTTGACGCCCATTTGATTGACAAGCCACCTGATGTCGTAGATATCCCTTCCCTTGACATACGAGCGCTCGAACAAGGCTCTGATTTTGTCCGACAGAATTTCCTCGGGAGTTTCAGCGAGGACCAGGCTGCTCGCATATGGCAGAATCATATCCCCGCCTCTGATCAGCCCCGCCACCTGGGGAAGGTCCCGCAGAACATGGCGCACCGTCTCCGGCTGCCGGTCCTCTTTTAGGATCTCCAGCTCCAATTTGACGGCAATTCTTTCCCTTTGAGATTCCGGGCGGTATACGAAGAAAGCTTTGAACGCGGTGCTGCGGCTTTGCTTGATCTGGAATTCCGCTGTGCCCAGTCCGAATGGATGGGTGCCGTCTATGTCGCCGGCTTGAAATGCCCGGCGGCGATGCTGGCCGCGAGCACCCGCTCCAGGTTGGCCGGCAGGGCGTAGATGCGGGTGCCGAGCGCATCGGCGATCGCGTTCAGGACGGCGGGTGCGGTGGGGATGAGCGCCGGCTCGCCCACGCCCTTGGCGCCGAAGGGGCCGGTGGGCTCGGGGGATTCTACGATGATGGGCACGATTTCGCTTCATCGAGGCGGTCTTTCCCGGCTCGAATTCCTCCATCAGCGCAAACCCCAGGCCCATGGCCACCCCGCCGCAGATCTGGCCGATGACGTTTTCCGGGTGGACGGCCCTGCCCACGTCATGGGCCGCGACGATCTTTTCCACGGCGACCTCGCCGGTGAGCACATCGACGCTGACCAGCGCCAGCTGGGCGGCGAAGGCATAGGTGGCGTAGGGGACACCCTGGCCGGTCTGCGGATCGAGGGGCACGGTTTCCGGGTCGAAAAAGCCCTGCCAGGAGAGCGCGATGCCCTTGGAGTGCGCCCGGCGGGCCAGCTCTGCAAAGGCGACGCGCTGATCGGGCTTTTCGCGGACGGCTACATAACCGCGGTCGAACGTGAGCGCTGATTTGGCGAACCGCAGCCGGTTCACCGCTTCGGTTTTCAAAACATCGGCAAGCTGCTCGGCGGCCTGCTTGACGGCATTGCCGGAGATGTAGGTCTGGCGGCTGGCGGAGGTGGCGCCGGCGTTGGTGGTGAACCGGGTGTCGGCGGCAACCAATCGGATGTTTTCGGCCTCCAGCCCCAGCACTTCGGCTGCGATCTGCGAAAGCACGGTGGAGGACCCCTGGCCGATGTCGGCGCACCCGGTGAACAACGTGACGGCGCCGTCCAGGCTCATTTCCACGCGCGCCGTCGAGGGGTTCTGGACGCCGGTGTTGCCGATTCCGTACCACATGGCGCCGATCCCCACCCCGCGCTTCTTATAAGGGGCGGGCGGCTCAGCGGCCATGATCCTGCGGGCCGCCTCGTAGTGCGGCTGGATCGCGCTCAGGCAGTCGCCGATGCCGACGCTGGCCGCAAGCGCCTGGCCCGTCGCGGTCGTCGATCCGACCCGCTGGGCGTTGAGCAGGCGCATCGCCAAGGGGTCCAGGCCCAGGTCCCGGGCGTGCAGGTCGATCTGGCTCTCGTGGGCGAAGGCGATCTGGGGCGTGCCGAACCCGCGCATGGCGCCGCAGAAGGGGTTGTTGGTGTAGACGCCGCAGCTGCGGATATCCACGTTTTCAATTGCATAGGGGCCGGTGGCGTGCACCGGGGCGCGGTTGGCGACCGCCGGGCCGTAGGAAGCATACGCGCCCGTATCGCAGATGATCGTCGCCTGCATGGCGAGCAGGCGCCCGTTCCCGTCGGTTCCGGTCCTCATGCGCATGATGAGGGGGTGGCGCTTGGCCGTAGCGAGGTAGGCCTCTTCGCGCGTATAGACGTAGCGCACCGGCCGCTTCAGGTGGTATAGGGCCAGCCCGATGAACCCCTGGACGTTCAGGTCGAGCTTCGAGCCGAACCCGCCGCCGGTGGCGGCCTGGATGATGCGGACTTTTTCGTCCGCCAGCCCCAGAACGGTCACGACATCCTTGTGGTCGTAGTGGGGGTTCTGGGTGGAGGCATAGATGACGAGCGTCCCCTCGCTGTCGACGAACCCGGCCCCGGCATCGGGCTCGATGTAGTTGTGTTCGATGAAGGTCGTCTGATACGTCTTCTCGATGACGCTTTTGCAGCGGGCGAAAGCCGCCTCGGGATCCCCCCGGCGGATGGTCCGGGTCGTCATGACGTTGCTCTTGGCGTGCACCCTGGGGGCATCCTCGGCCATGGCCTTCTCCGGATCGAACACCGCCGGCAGGTCGCGGTAGACGACCTCGATGGCCTTCAACGCCCGTTCGGCCGCCGCTTCGGTTTCGGCCGCCACCAGCGCCACCGGATCGCCGATGCAGCGCACCTTGTCGACGGCCAGGATCGGCTGGTCCTTGATGATGATACCGGTCAGATTTTTCCCAGGGACATCCCTGGCCGTGAAAACCGCCGCCACCCCCTCTATCGCCAGCGCCTTTCCCGCATCGATGCTGACGATTTCGGCGTGAGCGCGGTCGCTGCGAAAGGCCTTGAGGGTCAGCGGCGCGTTCAGCTCGATGTCCGCGCTGAACAGGGCCGTGCCGGTAACTTTTTCCGGCGCCCCGACGCGGGGAATGCTCCGGCCGATGCAGTGAAGTGGGCTCGTCATGTTGTCACCAGTGGGGCCAGCATGCGTACGAAAAGTCCCTGGATGGCAGCCTCTTTGTATACGGTCGACGGCCGGCGGCCGGTGATGGCGATGGTGCGCTCGGCCAGGAGGCTCCCGGCCTCCCAGATGATCTTCGGGCTGGGCTGTCGGCCGATGAGATGGTTTTCGACCTCCGGCAGGCGCTGCGGCGTGGGCGTGCAGGAACCCAACGCAAATCGCAAAAATGAAATTTTCCCGTCCGGCTCCTGGCGCGCCATGGCGGCGGCGTTGATGCGGGCGATGGCCAGCGCCCGTCGGCGTCCGATTTTCTGAAAATCGGCGAACGTGATATCGGAGGCCGGACGAAGGATGAACCGGACGATGATCTCGTCCGACGGCAGCGCGCAGGCATAAGGCCCGGACGCGATGTCCTCCACCGAAACCTCGCGTCGGCCGGCCTTGCTCGCCAGCACCGCCCGGGCCTCGTGGATGACGAGCGGCGGCACGGTGTCTCCGCAGGGCGAACAGTGAGCCACATTGCCGCCGATGGTGGCGACGTTGCGGATCTGGCGGCTGGCGAACGTGCGGCTGCACCGGCGCAGGGCGGGCGCGTACCGTTGCAGCACGTCGGAGGATTCAATCTCGGCGAGCGTGACGCCGGCACCGATGCTCAGTTCGTCCGGCGTGACGGCGATGCCTTTCAGTTCGGGCAGCCGGCTCGCGTCCAGAATGAAGTCGGGCCGGGCCGGGCTGCTGCGCAGGTCGATAACCAGGTCGGTGCCGCCGGCCAGGATCTTGGTCCGAGGACCGTTCCGGTGGAGATGGTCGAGGGCTTCGCCAAGGTTTTCCGGCCGGATGTATTGCGCGTGGCCCATGCTCAATCCTTGCTCGATGAGCGGGCAGCGGCCGCTTCGATGGAGGCGAAGATATGATGGTAGCCCGTACAGCGGCAGAGGTTGCCGCCGATGGCCGTGGCGATGTCCGCCCGCGTCGGCGACGGGTTTTCCTCCAGCAGCGCCTTGGTGCTCATGAGAAGGCCGGTGGTGCAGAACCCGCACTGGACGCCGTGGCCGTGTACAAACGCTTCCTGGATGGGGTGCAGGGCCTCCGGCGTTCCCAGCCCTTCGATGGTCTCGACCGCGCGGCCGTCGAGCTGGGCCGCCAGCATCAGACAGGAGTTCACCGCCTTGCCGTCGACGATGACCGTGCAGGCGCCGCACTCGCCGACCCCGCAACCCTCCTTGGTGCCCTTCAGCTTCAGGACATCCCGGATGAGCCTGAGCACGGTGGTATCGGACGTGAACTCGGCCGAGCTGGGCCGGCCGTTCAGAACGAATTGGATCCGGATGCAGGATGCTTCCATGGCGCCTCTCCCGATTAGGTCGAAGGGACTTTTACGGAAAATCGCCAGGCGAGTCAACCGGCCTGCGCAGCAGG
>JALOPB010000281.1 GCA_025454115.1 Desulfobacterales bacterium
CTGGCCGTTTTCCGCCGTGAACACCTCGTATCCGCCGGCTGCCAGGGTCAAACGAAACATCATCAACGTGGGCTTCTCATCGTCGATGACCAGAATCTTTTCCATGTGGTATCCTTACACTAGGTTGCCGCAAAACTGAGTTTAAACGTGGTGCCTTCTCCTTCACACGTTTTCAGATCAATCGTACCGCCGTAATCTTTGACGATCCCGTAAATAATCGCCAGCCCGAGCCCCATGTCGATACTGCTTTCCTTGGTGCTGAAGAACGGTTCGAAAATCTTGTCGCGTACCGCCTCGCTGATGCCGATGCCATCGTCCTCGACCTCCGCCACCACCTGACCATCTTCCCGATACGTCCGGACGACGATCTTTCCGGCCGGCTGGCCGGCGTGACGCTGCTTTTTTTCGCTGATGGCGTCTCGCGCATTGGTGACCAGATTGAAGAAGACCTGCTGAAGCCGGTTGTCATGCGCCATGATCGTACCGATTCCCGGCGTCAATTCCAGCTCCAAGCGAATGTTGTCCAGTTCGAACTGGCGGCCGACCAGGGAAAAGACGGCCTGGATGGGCTTGTTGATGTCCACGCGCTCCATCACGAGCTCGGCCTTGCGCCCAAAGGATCGCAACGTGTTAATGATCTCAGCGGCCCGATCGACCTGGGTGCTCATCTCGGTGACCACCTGATGAAGATCGACCGGAGGGATTTCGCGATTCGCCTCGACCATCATGCCCAGAAAATCGCTGCCCATCTTGATGGCATTGAGCGGCTGGTTCAGCTCGTGAGCGATGCCGGCCGACATTTCACCCAACGACTTCATCTTGCTGGCCTGGATCAGCTGCGCGTCCTTCTCGACCATCTCGGTGATGTCGGTGGAGGCGAGCACGATGGCCGGCTGACCCTTGTAAGTGGTGTTGGAGGCGTGGAGGTTCACGTAAAAAGGCGTGTGGCCTTTCTTGTAATGCAGCGCCTTGGGGTAGGTGACCAGGCCGTGGCTTTCCCCCTGGCCCTGGAGCGATTGAAAGTACTCGTGCGTGTGCTCGGGGGCCAGCTCCATGAAAGGCCTGCCGATCAACTCCTCGCGGCTGTACCCGTAAACCTCGACCGCCCGCGGGTTGGCGTCGATGATGTCGAAAGACTGGTGGTTGATGACGAAGATGGGGTCGGGGCCGCTGTCGAACAGGGAGCGGTATTTTTTTTCGGATTCGCGCAACCGCCGCCGGTAAAGCCGAATGCCCCAGATCATATTGTAAAAGGCGTCCGCCAGCTGCGCCACCTCGTCGCCCCGTTGGCGGCGGTAAAACTGGCAGTCCCGGCATACCGGATCGGCTTCACCCATTTTCTCCCCGGGTGCCGCAGCTGCCAGGTTTCCATCCAGGTGCCGGCAGGGCACGTCGGGGTTGGCGAAGGCGGGGCACTCCTGCGGCTGTCCGCCTTTCGATACCTGCTCGGCATCCAGCTTCACGTCGAAGTTGCCCTTGCTCAGCTCCTCGGAAATCTGGGTGAGCTTGAAGATCGGCCGGGTGATGTATTTGGCCAGACGATGGGTGATGACAAAAATGATCACGACCACCAGGGACAGGAACCCGAGAAAGGTCGTACGCAGCTTGCCGACCAGCTGGTCGGTGTGGTTCTTGTTGAGGCCCACATGCACGGTGCCGATGCGGTAGATCCCCTGCGTCACGGGGATCGCGATGTCGTAAGCCGTCTGGTCCCCGATCCGGAACAGGCGCACGCTCTTGGTTTCCTCCGCCGGGACCCGGTTGGCCAGCCGCAGGGATTCGGGGAACTGCCGCATGAGCGTGTGGCTGAGGACCTGGTCCTCGCGGTCGCTCACAAAGATATACGAGACCAGGTGCTGGCGTTCCTTGAGCTTGGCCTCGTCGAAGATCAGGCTGAGCAGCTCGGGGTAGTTCTTGTCGAGAATGTATCCGCTGCTGCGCTCGGCGATCGTCCGGGCAATCGCAATTCCCCGCAACTCGAGTTCGGAAATGAGGTTGTCGACCAAAATCCAGCGGGCCAGCAGAGCGATGATGGCGCTGATCACCAGGATGACCGCGATGATGGAGAAGAATATCTTGTTCTTGAGGCTGATATCTCGGAAGCGTTTGGCGGCTTCCCGGATGACATCGCGTTTCATGGCCGGCTCAACGAAGGGCGTTCAGCTGGGCCTGGATGTCCGCCCAGTCCTTAATTAGGGAGAACTGGCCGTTCTCCAGACGGGTGAAATAAACGCGATCCAGTCCCTGATGGTCGCTGGCGCTGAAAGCAATGTTGATGTCCAAACCCAGGGACAAGTCGCGGATCGATTCGATGGCATTGATGAATGTTTCACGGGTGAGGTCAGCCCCGGCCCGGTTCAATCCTTCGACCAACACCCGGGCGTTGATGAACCCCTCAAACCCCACAAAATTGGGCTGGTCTTCCGGGTAATAGCGCTGAAGTAGCGTGACGTAGCCGACCTCTCCGGTCAGCAGCGAACTGGGATCGTGGCGGTCGGGAGGGGGGACCACCTGGGACATGATCACCGTGATGCCCTGCTGGTTTTCAAGCCTCCGCGCCAGTTCATCGGCCCCTACGAACGAAACCAAGTAAAATAAGGGATGAAAACCTTTTTCATGAGCGAGCCGGATGAACTTGGCGCACGGGTCGTAGGTTCCAATCATCACCACCGCCTCGGCGCCGGATGCCATGATTTTATTGAGGCCTTCCTGCACGTCCATAGTTCCGCGGTTGTATGATCCCCCGGCGATCGGCGCCAGGTTGAACCGCTTCAACGCCAGCTCCGTTCCGGTGAGACCGTCAAAGCCATAGGCATCGTATTGATAAAAAACGGCGATCTTCCGCAACCCCAGGTCATCGATCAGATGCCGGACGGCGGCACCGGTCTCCTGGTAATAGGATGCACGCACGTTGATAAGGTAGCGATTGAAAGGTTCGCGCAGGGCGTTGGCGCCGGTGAACATTCCCAGCAGCGGAATGCGGGCCTCCTCGATCATCGGAAGAACCTTGACCGTGGTAGGGGTGCCCACATAGCAGAAAAGGGCAAATACCTGATCGGAGATGATGAGCTTCTGAGTGTTGGCCATGCACATCGGCGGATCGTAGCTGTCGTCGTAAGCGACCAATTTGATGGTGCGGCCGTGAACCCCGCCCTGCTCGTTGATGTGGTTGAGGTAGCTCATCGCTCCACGAAAGGTCTGGGTGCCCAGAAAACTGGCGTGGCCCTTGAGCGCCAGCGATGATCCCAGCAGGATTTCCTGCGCGGTCACCCCCGAGCTGACGGCTTCCGGCGCCGCGCTTTCATCGGGGCTGTTGCATCCGGTTAGTATGCAATAGAGACAAATAACCGAAACAAAAAGATTACTGAGCTTAGCGCGCAGAAAAAAAGGCTTGGCTCTGAACCATATGGGTATACAAGGAATGGCAGCTGTTAGTTTGAGGCGCTCTTGGTTTGATTGAAGCGGATTCATTCTTTTATGATATATAAAAAATCATTCGGCCTGTCCATGGAATTCATGGCTTGAGGGGCCGTTCTCATTTCATGAAGGAATCGCTCACCGCGAGGCTATTTTTTCGCGCGGCAAACAGAGCCGGCTTGACGCCGTAATGGAATTCTTCTATGCACTGAACGATAAACAACACTTCCCGGCTGCCCGAGTGCATATCGGCCGGTGTAGACCCTAACCAGACGGAGGCATGCATGTCCTTGAATCCGCAAGAACTGAAGGGGTTGATCGACTCGACGCCCAATGTGTCTGTTTTGCTCAATCTTCCAGGGTATTACGCGAAGCGCCAGCTGCCCGAGAAGGGGGTGGACAGCGAGGTGGTCTACGATTGCCCGCGTACCCAGATGATGGTCCGCACCGCCGTAAAGGGCACTCAAATCGGCCACCACTTCCACACCGTATCCGACGAGATCGTCATCGTGGTGGGCGGCCGCGGCGAAATCCTGGTGAACGGCGAATGGAAGCCGGTGAAGGCGGGCGACGTCCATGTCTGCCCGCGCGGCATCGTTCACGATACCCGGGCGCTGGAGGAAAACCTGCAGTACATCTCGGTCTTCACCCCGCACCTTCCGCCGGGGACAGACATCAACTGGGTCAAGTGAGCTTGACGGGCAGGGGTCGAATCGGTGCTATTGGAGGAGCCGTCTGTCGAATCGGTAGGCTCCGACATCGAGTATTTTAACATGCTTCATGTCGCGGTGGGACGGATTGATCAGCACGTTGTGCTCCCCCGGCACGACGGCTGAGGGAACGACCAGCAGCAGGTGCGAATTCCGCGTGATCCAGTCGGTGCCGATCTTCGCCAGCTCGGGAGGCGGGGGGTAGCGACTCCAGGTCGGCGGTAGATCCTTGATGGAAACGACCGTCTTGGGAGCGGCGTCCGGGACCTCCAGGGTTGCCATTTTAAGATTCCTGGGGATGATGGCGATCGGGACGTGCACGAGATACTCCACCGTCGCCAAGGCCCGGCTCTCGGACGTGTACAATACGGCTCGCCTTGGCCAGGCGGTGCACCTGCATCAGGCCGCCACCCCGTGTTCGATGCGCGTGAGTTCATCCAAGACCATGTCGATGCCGAACCGCGAGGGCAGAAGGCTCTTCGGGGAGCGGCCCCCCAGCGCCGTGCTGGACTGATCGATCCAGGCCCTGAAGCTGTCATGGTCCTCGAACACCTCCAGCCCCCGAGCGGCGACTTCTGCCAGGTGGAGGATGTTCTCGGAAACGACCCGGTCGAAGTGCTCCTTGGGCGCGTAGCGCTGAATCGTGCGCTCCGTCACCGGCAGCAGCGCCGCCATCTGGCTGACCGGCAGCCCCATGAATTTGGCCAGA
>JALOPB010000282.1 GCA_025454115.1 Desulfobacterales bacterium
CACCGGCATCGACATGAGCCAGTTGTTCACCGAGCAAGCGAAACTCCGTGCTGAAGAACTCGGCGTCGCCGATCAAGTCAAGTTCATCCATGGCGATGCGGCCGGCTATGTCTCTGACGAGAAGGCCAGTGTGGCAGCCTGTGTCGGTGCCACGTGGATCGCCGGGGGAGTCGTCGGCACTATCGAGCTTTTGGCGCGGAGCTTGCGCACCGGAGGGATCATCCTCATCGGCGAGCCCTTCTGGCGGCGGTTGCCGCCGACGGAAGATGTTGCCAAGGGGTGTCTTGCCGGCTCAATCTCCGATTTTCTCATGCTTTCAGATCTTCTCGCGTCTTTCGGCCACCTTGGCTACGATGTCGTTGAAATGGTTCTGGCTGACCAAGACGGCTGGGACAGATACGAAGCGGCCAAATGGCTCACCATGCGCCGATGGCTTGAAGCCAATCCCGACGACGAGCTCGCCAAAGATGTTCGAGCCAAGCTGACCTCGGAACCCGAGCGCTACGCCGCTTACACGCGTGAGTACCTGGGCTGGGGTGTGTTCGCGCTGATGCCGCGAGGGCGAAACGCAATCGTTTAGGATATCACCTTAAATTCGGACTCGACGAATATTTCGATACGGTGACAGCAACTCACAGCGTATCCGGTTTTTGAAGACGCGAGGTTGACAAAAACTTACACCGCACACGGCAGCCGGTTATGAATTGGTTTTTCTATAGACCAACAAAGGAGGGCGTATGAATACGATGGGAATGCAGGAAATCTCGGCAGGAGACATTATTCTATATCACGGCAACAGTCTGTTGGCCAACTTAATCCAATTTTTTGACGGAACCGAAGTAAACCATGCTTCGGTCTGTATCGGGGATGGGAAGGTCGTCGAAGCAGTGGGCGCTGGTATCAAGTGCAAAACCATTGGGGACAGCATTCACGATGCTGAATACGTCATCGTTCGACGAATGAAAACAGATCCAGGAACGATGCAGCCTGTGGTGGATAAGGCAAATTGGTATCTTCAGATCGGCAACCGTTATGGGTATGAGCAACTCGTGCTGCTGGCGATACTCGGTCTCACTCGAAAGCTACAAGTCAATAATTACCTTTCCTGGCTGCTTCGGAAAATCTTCGACCGGGCTGCCGCCATACTCATGAAGCAGGGTGATCGGCAACCGCTGATCTGCTCCGAATTCGTATACCGGTGCTATGACGAAGCTCTGCCAGTGGCCCATGATCCTTACTGCCTTGATATCGCTCCTTTCCCGGGTTTAGCGAGAGACGCTATTCAAGGAGCCAGAGGTTCAAAAAAAGCGCCAGAGTCCAGCAACATTCATCGTGACAGCCTCCTTGTTTGGGCCTGTAATGTTGCCGGCTCCCGGTCCTTTTTGTCCGATTTCTTGTCCCAGTCATCGGGGAAAAGAAGCCAAAGAGCGCTTTCTGCCGAAGAAAAGCGGATGGCTAAAATGTCGATCGATGATCTTGCCAGCAACTACCTTAAAGAAGTTAGAAAGCCAAAGACCCGTTCCCTGGAGCTGGAGGCTTCTCTCAGAAGTCCCCAACTGCTTAAAAGCATATATGAATTCAGCAAATCTTTTTATGCTGTAACCGCGGCTGCAAATACGGCTACTGCGCCCCGATCGCTCGAAAAGGATATCCCCTCGGTCCTGGACCACCTCCTGAAGACGGTCGGCGATTTCGTTACACCAGGCGACCTGTACAAGTGCGATAATCTCAGCAGCATCGGGAGGATAAGCTGAGATTTCTTGCTGAGCCGAGAGGGGGTTACTGGCCGCGAAGGTCAGCGCATTTGAATCCCATGAGCCGCTGTGAAGCAGCTGAAACTTTTCATTTACCGGCCTCACACCGGCAAATCCAGAAATGAAATAATCTCTGTGACCACTGTGCCTCTGGTGATTTTTTCCTACCTGCAAGACAGGAGTTGCCGGATGAAGACCATCGTTCGAATGATAGCTATTGCAATAGCTATGGCAATCGGTCTTGGCACCCACTGCCGGGCGCAGAGTACCGATGAGTTGGAAGCGGCCGGCGTTGCGCATTTTAAAAAAGCTTATTACGAAGCCATTCCGAAACAGAAAACAGCCGAGGCGGACGAGGAGTTTCGGAAGGCAGAGACGGCGCTACGCAAAGCCATTCTGCAAAATCCTGATCGGGTGTCGGCCTACCAGCACCTGGGGCGTACTCTCTTCGTGCAGGGGAAATACCAGCAGGCGGCCAAGGTCTATGGCGATGCGCTGAAGATCGACCCCGAGAACAAACCCGCCTACCTCCAACTTGCATCCGCCCAGGAGCAGGCCGGCGATTACCGGGGCGCCGTCGCGACGCTGCAGATGTTACGCACGAAGGAGACGGACCCCGCTGCGCTGAACAGGCTGGATGAGCTGATCGGCCGGTTCAAAGCACGGCAGGCCGCGCCCGGGGAGCAGCCTTCTTCCGGCAAAGGGGGTGCAAAATGAGTTCACGCAGCCGCCGAAAAACAGCAGCGGCACAAGCGGTCTGCCTGATTGCCCTTGCTGGGCTGCTTTTCCTGATGCCGGTTTCCGCCCGGGCAGGCGACCCTTACAGCGCTTACTATCACTGGAACGGCAGCCGACTGTTCTGGTTCATGGTCATTTCCGACATCCACGTGGGGGCAAGCGGATCCCAGGACACCGAGAACCTCTCTTGGGCGGTCGGCCCGGCGCGACAGGTTATAAACCCCGCCTTCATCGTGGCCGCCGGTGATCTCACCGACAGCACCAACGGAGGGGTCATCCCGAACGGGCCGTTCACTGCGGAGTGGCAGTCCTACCGCAACCTCTTGACCACTGCGGGCATCAATGGGTCTTTCTATTACGACATCCCCGGCAACCACGACCATTACAACGACGAAACTTTCGCGTATTACCGCACCTATTCCATCCAAGGGGCTGCAACCGGCGCCACCCAACACTCCTGGACCCGCAGCTTCCCGTTCGGCACGTACCACTTCATCGGCGTCAGCACACCGGGCAACGACGGAGCCTCTTTCAGCATCTGGCCCTGGAACAACTACGGCGATAACGCCGGATTGGACGCAGGGGAACTGGCATTCATCCAAACGCAGCTCAACGCCCACCCCGAGGCCGAGCTGACCCTCATCTTCGGGCACCACCCCTTCGACAAGGGCTACGTGTCCTCAACCGACACGGGTTTCACCTACGGGCTCTCGTCGCTCTTAAACCTGATCGACGGCTACGGCGTGTCCATGTACGGCTTCGGGCACACCCACAACTATCGCGAGAACGTCTACTACAACAACCTTCCGGACGGCGTGTTCTACCTGAACGTATCTTCTCTGGGGAAAGAGGCCTCCAACCATTTTGCGGTTATGGCCATGGACGGCAGCGGGCTTTCCGTGAGACCCGCAAACAAAGGGGTTTGGCCTGTGGTGCTGATCACGGCACCCGTTGACCGCAACCTGGGAGCCACCCCTCAGGCTTTTGCCTACGATATTCCTATGGGTCGGGCCAACCCGGTGCGAACGCTTGTGTTCGACCCGGGTGCGGTCAGCACGGTGGAGTTCCGCGTGGACGGGGCAGGCTGGCAGGCCATGCAACCGGTGGCCGGCGGGCCGTTGTGGCAAGGCTTCTGGGATGCGTCCGCCGCCGCGGCGGGAGTTCACACGGTCGAAGTCCGCGCCTCGGGCAGCACGACCGCCACGGATCAGGTGACCACCTCGATCAACCCTGCCCTCTGCGCAGGCGATTCAGATCGCGACGGCGATGTGGACGGGTCCGACATCGTCGCCCTGGCGGCTGATTTTGTTCCAGAGGTGGTTGTGAACACAGCTGGGTATTTCGGAAGGGCCGATTGTGCCAACTGAATTTCTATAGTTAAAAAGAGTGCTTGATGCATGGCGTAGTGCAGGGCTGAAATAAGTCAGCATATGCGAAGCTAATCGGTTATGATTCTGAATTGTTGCCTACTCTAAATACCATCCGACAAATCACAAGGTGGGGAAACCTTGAGATATAGACTCCGCCGACGGACCAATTTCATTTGATTTTTTACCCCTTCCAAGGATATCTTTCGATCAGGCTGTGGCATTTTCCCATTTGACCGGGTCTGATTCGGGCGCTGGCTCTTTAAAGCGGTTCTGACCACACTTCACCAGCCAAATCTCTTTTTTAAATTTTCCTTCCTCATCCTGAGTTGGCCAAACCTTCATCCCCAGGAGGTGTCGGCATGGAACAAAAAGGCTTTCGCCGCAAGCTCACTGCAATCCTCAGCGCCGATGTAGTCGGTTTCAGTCGCCTCATGCAGGACGACGAAGCCGCCACGGTAGCCGCCATAGAATCTTACAAGCTTGCCTTCTTTGATCTCATCCGTCAGCACCGCGGCCGGGTGGTGGATTCTCCGGGGGACAATCTTCTGGCTGAGTTCGCCAGCGTGGTGGACGCCGTGCAGTGCGCTGTAGCGGCACAAAAAGAGTTCCAAGCCCGCAACACCGAGGGAGGAATCCCGGATTTACGGCGACGGAGTGAACATCGCCGCCCGGCTCGAATCCATAGCCGAGCCCGGTGGGATCTGTGTGTCAAAGACAGCCTTCGACCAAATCGAAACGAAGCTACCCTTCGGCTACCATTACCTTGGGGAGCAGACGGTCAAGAATATTGCCAAGCCGGTGGGAGCCTACAAAGTCTTGATGGAACCGCGAGTGACCAAGGGAGAAGGCTCACGGTACACGGTGTCAGGCAAAAGCCGAAGGATGGCAACTCTTGGACTGGTCGGTACCTTGGCAATAATTGCCGGCGTGGCACTATGGCAATTCTTCCTGCGCCCCGGCCCGCCGTCAGCCGACAAGGTAGATCTGAGGAAGGTGGCCTTCCCGATTCCCGGCAAGGCTTCCATTGCCGTGCTGCCCTTTCAGAACATGACAGGTGACCCCCAACAAGAATATTTCAGCGAAGGTATAGCCGAGCAGATCATCACAGGGTTGTCGCAGTCGCAAGGTATCTATGTCACTGCCCGAACGTCCAGTTTTGCTTACAAGGGCAAGTCCATGACGGCTCAGCAAATATCCGATCAGCTGGGTGTGCGCTATCTGCTCGAAGGCAGCGTGCAACGCGATGCCGATCGGGTTCGCATCAACGTCCAGCTAATAGATGGCCGCAACGGAAACCATATCTGGGCCAAACACTATGATCATCCATTTGAAGACCTGTTCGCCCTTCAAGACCGCATAACGATGGAGGTCATGGAGATTTCGAATGTCAAACTCACAGCGGGAGTTTCAGGGACAAATTTA
>JALOPB010000283.1 GCA_025454115.1 Desulfobacterales bacterium
GGCGGCGATCAAGACCTGCAACATTGCGGATTTCCGGCAGGTGCGGCTGGGGCGCATCAAAAACACCCTTGAGGTCCACCAAATGGAGATTTCGCAGAATCTTATCGCGGAAGCACGCGCGAATCCGAAGATGGCAATTCTATCTGAGCCATTCGAACTTGCCTTCAATTCAGAGGGGAATCTCTGGTAGGCAGAATCGGTATGCGAAAAGCGACCGCTTATCTCATCATGTTTGTATGCATCGCTTTTTTAATGAAGCCTAAGAAAACAATATAGTTGAAAGCGTTCGATAGGCAGGCTATTACCACGACCATACATAGCGAATTCTTTTGACCTGCGCAACGGTTGGCTTATCCATGTTCAGCACCCTCGGGACCGTATTCAAAGTGACGACCTTCGGGGAATCCCACTGCGCCGGGGTCGGAGTCGTCGTGGACGGCTGCCCGTCGCGGCTCCCGCTGGTCGAAGCGGACATCCAGCATCAGCTGGACCGTCGTCGTCCGGGGCAGAGCCGTCTCTCGACCGATCGGAATGAAGCCGACTCCGTCGTCATCCTGAGTGGAACGGAGAACGGGCTCACGTTGGGCTCCCCGATCGGCCTGCTGGTTCTGAACAAGGACCAGCGGCCGACCGACTATGCGTCCATGCGGCAGGTGCCGCGTCCGTCCCACGCCGACTATACCTATCAGATAAAGTACGGCATCCGCGCCGCGAGCGGCGGCGGCCGCTCCAGCGCGCGGGAGACCATCGCCCGGGTGGCCGCCGGAGCGGTCGCGGAGAAACTCCTGCGCGAGCGCTTCGGGATGGAGATCGTCGCCTGGGTCGGCGCGGTGGGCGATGTGGATGCCCCGGATGTCGACCTCCTGACCGTCGATCGGGCCGGCGTGGATCGGTTCGACGTGCGCTGCCCGCATGCCGAATCCGCCGAACGCATGATGGCTGAGATTGCAAGAGTGAAGGCCGCTAAGGACTCGTTGGGTGGTGTCGTCGTCTGTGTCTGCCGCAACGTGCCCGCCGGCCTGGGAGAACCGGTGTTTGGAAAAACCGAGGCCCTTTTGGCTCAGGCCATGCTGTCTATTCCTGCCACCAAAGGTTTCGAGATCGGTTCGGGGTTTTCCGGTGCGCGGATGCTGGGCAGCCGCCACAACGATCCGTTCGTGGCGAAGGACGGCCGGCTGGGTACCCTTACCAATCGCAGCGGCGGGGTACAGGGGGGCATCACCAACGGCGAGCCCATCGTGTTCCGCGTGGCTTTCAAACCGCCGGCCACCATCGGCCGGGCCCAGGAGACGGTCGACTTCGACGGCGCCCCGGTCACGCTGGAAGCCGGAGGCCGCCACGATCCCTGCGTGGTCCCGCGCGCGGTCGGAGGCCGCCACGATCCCTGCGTGGTCCCGCGCGCGGTGCCCATCGTCGAGAGCATGGCTGCCCTGGTGCTGGCCGATCTGGCGCTGATCCAAAGCATTCGCTGCTAGAACGGCCGGGTTTTTTCGCCCATGGCGCCCCGCCTAAATACGCCTTCGGGTTTATCTTTGCGGACCCGAGACCGGCTGCACGGGCTGCAATGTATATTTTCGAAACGCATCCCCGCCGAAGCCAATTCATATTATTTGCCGTATACAGCCTCCGCATTTTCCTAATTGATTTGCGCTGTGGGCTGAGGTAAAGAAGTTTTTCCGGCCACGCGCGCTGTGATGCCTTGTTAACAATTGCGGATAAAAAGGAGGAAGTCATGAAGAAGCTTGCATGGTTGGTTTTGATGCTGATTTCGGCGATGGCTGCGAACGGATTCGCTCAGACGCAGAAGCTCGTGATCGCCACGGGCGGCATCGGTGGTGTTTATTACTATTATGGGACCCAGGTGTCGGAAATCGTGAATAAGAACGGAATCGCCGCTGCAACCGCGATGCAGACGGCCGCCTCGGTGGACAACATGCTCCTGATCCGGGACAAGACCGATCCCGCCAAGAATACCTTTTTCATCGCCACCGTTCTGCCTGACACCGCCTATTTCACCGTCGCCGGCAAGCATGACAAATTCAAAGAAAAGCCGGTCAAGGCCAATATCCTTTGGATGATGTACCCGAATTACCTCCATGTCGTTACCACCGACAAATCTGGCATCGCCAAGCTGGCGGATCTTCAGGATAAGCGGGTTTCCACTGGCGCACCGGGCTCAGGCACGGAATTCACGGCGCTCAATTTGGTTCGTGCCGCCAAGATGGACCCCGCCAAGTTCAAAAAATGGGAGAAGCTGGGTGCAAAGGAGTCGGAAGAGGCTCTGGCCAACGGGACGATCGACGCGTTTGTGTGGTCCGGCGGGCTGCCCACCGGCTCACTGGTTGAATTGGCCAATACCCTGGATCGCAAGGGAATGAAACTGACCCTGGTGCCGCTGCCCGAATCGGATCCCGGCGTGACGAATTTCATGAAAGAATTTTCAGGGCTGGTGGATCCCTTGATGATTTCCAAGGATGTCTACGGAACCGCTGCCGACACACCCACCCTGGCGTTCTGGAACATGTTCGTCTGCCCGGAAAATACTCCGGTGGAATTAGCCTACAAGACCACTAAGGCGGTCTTCGAAAATCTTGAGACGCTGCGCGCATCGGTCAAGGCGGCCAAGGACACCAACCCCGAGAGCACCGCCAAATTCATCGGTAAAAGCGCGATTCCCTTCCATCCGGGCGCGATCCAGTTCTTCAAAGAGAAGGGCTTGGTGAAATAAGTAAAGCATGTACCTTCGTCGACTCATTTTCGGCGGAGGTTTGTTGACCTGCCTGCTGCTTGCCGCGGTCAAGCCGGCCGTGATTGAGACGGATCACCGGACCGGGCTGTTGGTGCTGTTTCGCTGGCAGTCCGGTCAGATCCGTTTCACCAATTCGGTGACGCAGGAACCGGTGGAGATCCGCTTCCGGCTCGGCCGTGTGTTCCAGGAGTTTTCGGTTTCAACCGACCCTCTCACCGAATCCTATTACACGTCCGGAACGTATTCCTTGAATGCAATGGCCAGCGCGGAGAAGACTGCCGTTCTCCGGCTTTGCTCCATCAGAGGAATATCGTTGAAGCTGGGATTTTACGATATCGAACTTAAAGACGGATGCCTGGAGGTACGACTGCTGTGGACCATCTGATTCGAAGATTGCTTTACATCGTGGCCGTCATAGGGACGCTGTACCACCTGTATCTGGTGCTCCATCCCTACCTGCCGTTGGAATCCCTGCGTATTTCGATTCTGGACTTGACCCAGGTGCAACGTGCGACGCATGTCTTTCTGATTTCTTTCCTGGGTTACCTCCTGAACTACATCTGGATCAAGAAGAGAAAAATCGGCGGCAGCTTTCCGCTGGCGGTAATGACAGCGCTGATGGTCTACGAGTTTTTGAAGCTGGACATCGACACGATCTTCAAGGTGGCCGCGGTGCTGGTCTGGTGCTGCACCATGCTGCCGACCCTCGTTCCGGTCGTGCAGCGGGCTTCCAACATTGCCTGCGCGGTGCTGAGCGCGCTGCCGTTCGCCTACCTGGTCATCCATTACGAAAAGCTGATTTACCGGGCCATCATGCCGGAGCCGTGGGACCTGGTCATGGCCTTGAGCGAAGTCCTTCTGGTGCTCGGCATCATCTTCCGGCTGAGCGGCCCCATCATGCCGATTTTCGTCATGGTGTTCGTGCTGTACAACATTTACGGGGACATCATACCGGGTTATTTCTCCAACCCCGGCTTCAGCATCGATATGCTGCTGGGCAAAATGTACTGCGAAACCGAAGCCGGCATCTTCGGGACGATCACGGGCGTGTCTCTGAAGTACCTGATCTATTTTACAACCCTTGGGGCGGTCATTTCGAAGATGGACTTCGGGAAAATCATCGCCAACATCGCCCTGCTTTTCGTGGGCCGCAGCCCGGCCTCCCCCGGCCGGACCAGCTGCATCATGGCGGTGCTCATGGGGATGTTTTCGGGCTCGGGAGCGGCGGATACCCAGTTCGTCGCCACTTTGACCAAACCGCTCTACGACAAGGTCGGCTACGACAAGCTGGTGGCCGCGGGCATCATTGCCACGGTCGGTTCGATCGCCTACATCACTCCGCCCGTGATGGGCTCGATCTCGTTTCTGATGGTCGAGCTGCTGGCGATTCCATACTCCTGGATCATTGCCATGGCCATCGGCCCGATGCTGCTGTATCTTTTCGGCATCGCCTGTTACAACGAGCTCTACGTGCGAAAAATGAAGCTGCCGCCGATGGAAAACATCTCGGGGCATAATTTCGCATATTTCAGACGTTACAGCTATGTCTTCGTGCCGATCCTCCTCATTATCCTGCTGATTTACAGAGGTTACAGCATCAACATCACCGTCAGCTTGGCGGCCGTTCTTTTCATTATCTTTGCTTATCTGGACAAGACGGTCCGGCCGCCGGTGAAAAACATCCCCGACGCCCTGTCGGAAGGCATCATCCACCTGCTGCCGATCGCCAGCGCCGTCATCGCCGCCAACATGATCATGTCCATGATGGTGATGAGCGGGCTGGCCTCAAAATTCTCGCTGGTCATGATGAATATCAGCGGCAGCAGCATTCTGCTGGCCACCCTTTTCACGGGAATCTTCAGCCTGATCCTGGGCATGGGCGTACCGCCGGTGGCCACCTACGTGTTGACCTCCGCGCTGACGGCGCCGACCATCCAGCAGCTGGCCGTCATCAACGGCATCCCGGAAGAGGCAGCCATCCTCGCGACGCACATGTTTCTATTCTACTACGCCGTGCTGGCCGAGGTCACGCCGCCCGTAGCGCTTTCCGCCTATGCCGCCGCCGCCGTCATCGGCACGGACCCGATCAAAACCGGCGTGTTTGCCGCCCGCGTGGCGGTGCCGAAGTATCTGATCGGGATCACCTTTCTGCTGTCCACCAGCGGCACCGCCTTGCTGGTCATACCGGTTATCCAAACCCTCCCGCTGAGCGAGGCCATCTTCCTGATCGCCGCGCGCTATTTCCTGTCCACGCTGGCGATATTGTGTCTGAACGCTGCCGTGATCGGTTATTTCTTAGACGATTTATCCAAGCTGGAACGAACCATCATCGGGGCCTGCGCCATCGCTCTGTTCTTTCCATCCATCGAAACCGACATCATCGGCTGCGTTGTCGTCATCGCTTTTCTCGCGAAAAAATGGATAGAAAAACGCCGTTCGATCCGAACGCCTGAGCCGGCGGCGTGAACTTTTTTCCAGAAGCATTTCACAACCGATTCGAGGCACCCGACTTGCCGCTTCCGCCCGTCAACCTCGGCGAGACCAGTTTCCAGGGCGGCATCGCGTTCCCGGGCTGGCTCGTGGAAGAAACCTTTGTCTATTATGATGCCAACGGCTTCACCGACTTAAATGGCAAAGACATCCCGGGTTCCGCGACCGCCTGGAGGTGAGCGCGCGACTGCATTACCTGTGGTGTTCGGAAAACCGCGATCCCTTCGTGGGCCTGGGCGCTGACGACACGCGATCGGCTGTCGCTTTACCTGAACACCTACTACGAAACAGCGGCCGAGAACCGGCCGGAGGGGTTCCGAGGGATCTTTCGGCTGTCCATGGCGTTTTAGCAGCTCATCCGCTTCATCAGCCGGTCAGGTTGAACCGTGTGACCTCCGGCGGCGCATTCAGACGCACGGGCGTGAACGTGGTGCCGATTCCGCGGCTGACATAAAGCCGTGAAGACCCGATTTCGTAAAGCCCCTCGGGGTAAGGCGTCCGGAGATGGGCCAGGCTGAGATCGCCTCCCGGCAGACTTAACTTGACCTGGCCGCC
>JALOPB010000284.1 GCA_025454115.1 Desulfobacterales bacterium
GGATCCGGATGCAGGATGCTTCCATGGCGCCTCTCCCGATTAGGTCGAAGGGACTTTTACGGAAAATCGCCAGGCGAGTCAACCGGCCTGCGCAGCAGGGCGGCCGAATCCGGCCGTTCGATCTTGAAAATTCGCCCGGCCGAATTACGATAACTCGACAGCCGAGTTGGGTTTTGGCCGTTGTTTGTGGGAGCGGCAGCCTGCCGCGATGATCGAGGTTAAAATCCCCCTGACCCCCTTTTTCCATGGGGGAAACGAAAGGAATGCCCTGTGCTTCGGACAAGTTTGATGATGATCGCCGGTTTCATCTTGGGATGCACCACGGCGCCGCAACCGCCGCTCGAAACCGTGCCCATGGTCGACCTGAGCCGTTATGTCGGCCGCTGGTACGAGATTGCCAGCTTCCCCACTTGGTTCCAGAAAGGCTGCCTCGAATCGACCGCCGGCTACACCCTCCGGCCGGACGGGGACATCGAGGTCCTGAATCAATGCCGCAAAGCTCCGGACGGTGCGCTGGATTCGGCCCGGGGCCGGGCCTGGGTAACGGACCCGGCGACGAACGCCAAGCTCAAGGTCGAGTTCTTCTGGCCGTTCCGCGGCGACTACTGGATCATCGACCTCGGCCGCGATTACGATTATGCCGTGGTGGGCCACCCGAGCCGCGAATACCTCTGGGTCCTGAGCCGAACGGCACGGATGGGCGACGAACTTTATGCCCGCATCCTCGAGCGGTTGAAGCAGAAAGGCTACGACGTGAGCCGGCTCGTCAAAACCCCTCAGCCGGGTTGAGGATACCGCCGTTTGCATACGGGAAGGGCTTGGGTTATACTTTTTTATACTTCACCTCCTCCAAGCTTTAGGATAATTTCATGGAATTGCAGCCCCAATACTGGCACTGGGTGGTGCTCGGGATGCTTTTGATCATCGCCGAGCTCTTCGTCCCGAGTTTCACTATCTTCTGGTTCGGGTTGGCCGGCCTCATCGTCGGCGGCGTGCTCCTGGTAGCCCCGGCGACCACCTTCAAATGGCAGCTTTTCCTGTGGGCGCTGGGCTCCGGCTGCATGACCTATCTCTGGTTCAAACTGTTCAAACCCCTCATGGCCGACCGCACCAAAGCCGGGATTTCGCGTGAGGCCATCCTGGGGGAAATCGGCCAGGTGATCCGCGCCCCGGAAGAGGACCGGCGCGGAACGGTGCGCTTCACGACGCCCCTGCTCGGCGCCGAAGAGTGGCCGTTCATCTGCGAGCAAAAAGTGGCTGCCGGGGACCGGGTAGCCGTTGCGGACATATCCGGAAACACCTTGATCGTAACGAAACGATAACTAGTGTCCATAAGGAGACTCTCCATGCCCGAGATGGCCATCGTCATTGTCTTTGTGGTTCTGGTGCTGATCACCATCACGCTGGGGGTGCGCATCGTGCCCCAGGGGAGCAAATACGTCGTCCAGCGCCTCGGCAAGTACCACAAGACTCTGCTCCCGGGGTTGAACATCATCGTGCCTTATATCGACACGGTCGCCCACAAGGTCACCACCAAAGACATCGTGATGGACATCCCCTCCCAGGAGGTGATTACCCGTGACAACGCCGTGCTGATCGTCAACGCCATTGCCTACATCAACATCGTTTCGCCGGAAAAGGCGGTTTACGGTGTCGAGAACTACATCCTCGCCATCCAGAATCTGGTCCAGACCTCGCTGCGCTCCATCGTGGGCGAAATGAACCTGGACGATGCCCTTTCCTCCCGGGACCATATCAAAGTCAAGCTGAAGACGGCCATATCGGACGACATCGCCGACTGGGGGATCACGCTGAAGACCGTGGAGATCCAGGACATCAAGCCATCGGAAACGATGCAGAAGGCCATGGAGGAGCAGGCCGCGGCGGAGCGCGCGCGACGCGCCATGGTGACCCGTGCCGACGGCCAGAAGGCCGCCGCCGTTCTGGAAGCCGAAGGCCGCTTCGAGGCCTCCAAACGCGACGCCCAGGCCAAGGTGGTGCTCGCCGAGGGCACCCAGCGGGCCATCCAGAAGGTGACCGAAGCCATTCAGCAGAACGAGCTTCCGGTCGTCTACCTGCTGGGCGAAAAATACGTGGATGCCCTCAGCAGCATGTCCGCCTCACAGAACGCCAAGGTGATCGTGATGCCGGCGGACATCCCTGCCGCCGTGCGCGGCATTATGAGCGGGCTGAAGTAGGACGGCCTGATGGGCGGCTTCGAAAAAAGTTAGATTGGTGCGCGCCGCTTGTTTTAGATTCCCCCTATGAAATTGAAGACACCCAAAAAGAATGACTGGCTCACTGCCGTCGTCGCCGACTCCGGCGGCCGCATCTTCGACCTTCCCGGGTACGCCGCCGTGGGCATGGCGGGAGAGGCACTGGCGCCGCTGAGATCGGAGCAGACCATCGGCACGCCCTACGGCAGCGAGCTGATGTTCCTTCCGGACCGCGTGCCCGTGCTCTTCGACCTCGCCGGCAGCGACCTGGTGGAGGTCCCCGAAAACCCTCACGCTCCCGGCGAACCCATCTACCCCGTGGCGCTGTTCAACTCACCGGGGCATGTGATCACTCATGTGAGCGCCTACCGGGAGCGATCGCCGGCCGGCAGCCTTCCCCTTTTTTCCTATGGCGCGGTGGGCTGGCAGCGCGGCAAGTTCCGGTCGGCGGCATTGGTGGTGGACCGCGAACCGCGCCAGGACCTGCGGCGCATGCCGTTGGCGGATGTCCGAGCTGGCGTCCGGGCATTGCGCAAGCGCATGCCCGAGAACCGTCTGAGGCTGCATTTGGAAACCTGCGCGCTCACCTACGGCTGCCCGGCCGGAAAAAATTTTTTCCTGGGCCGCTACGAAGCCCCGCTGCCGACCGCCGTCACCTGCAACGCCCGCTGCCTCGGCTGCCTGTCACTTCAGAAAAACAGCGGAATCAGCTGCACCCAGGAGCGCATCGCCTTCACCCCGTCCCCTGAAGAGATCGCGGAGGTGGCTCTTTTTCACATCGACCGGGTGAAAAAGGCCGTGGTCAGCTTCGGCCAGGGCTGCGAGGGCGAGCCGTTGTCCGCCGCCCGCGCGATCGAACCCGCCATCCGCCTCATCCGCTCCGAGACCGGACGCGGCACCATCAACCTGAACACCAACGCCAGCCTCCCGGAGGCCGTCAGCCGGCTCTGCGACGCCGGCCTGGACAGCATCCGCGTCAGCCTGAACAGCGTACGCCGCGAGTGCTACGAGGCGTATTTCCGGCCCGGGGGGTACGCGTTCGAAGATGTGTTGCGCAGCATCGACACAGCGCTTGAAAAAGGCAGGTTCGTCTCGATCAATTACTTGAACTCGCCGGGTTTCACGGACACGCCCGAAGAGGCCGAGGCTTTCTTGAGCTTCATGGAAGACCACCCCATCCATATGATCCAGTGGCGCAACCTCAATTACGACCCGATCCGTTACTGGAAGGCCATGGACGCCGCTGCCCCCCTCGGCACACCCATCGGCATGAAAACCTTGATCCAGGGCATCCGCGACAGTTACCCCCATCTCAAGTTCGGCTATTTCAATCCGCCGAAGGAGAAGTTTGGGGTATGAACTACATCGAAGCCAAAGTGACTTTCGACCATCCCGATGCGGAGTTGGCGGGGGACCTCATCGCCGGAGTGTTCTTCGACTTCGAGCTCCAGGGAGTGGTGGTGGAGGATCCGCAGCTCGAACCAGAAGAGGAGTGGGCCGAGGACGCCGTGGCGCGGCCGGCCACCCATGCCGTGATCGGCTACCTGCCCGAAGACGAGCGCCTGGACGCACGCCGCTCGAAGCTGGAAGATGGAATCGCCAGGCTGGGAAACCACATCGGCCTTATTTACCGCTTGAGCTACCGAGAAGTCGATGAGCAGAACTGGGCCGAGTCCTGGAAGGCCTTTTTCTGGCCGCAGAAAATCGGCGAGCGGATCGTGGTCAAGCCGTCCTGGCGGGATTATGCGCGCAGCCCGGGGGAGATCGTGCTGGAACTCGACCCGGGCATGGCCTTCGGCACCGGCACGCACCCGACGACCGCTCTCTGCGTGCAGCTGATCGAGCGCCACTTGAAACCCGACGACGCGTTTCTGGACATCGGCACCGGCTCGGGGATCCTCCTGCTGGCCGCGGCCAAGCTCGGAGCCGATCGGCTGTGCGGCGGAGACCGCGACGAGATGGCTGTGCGCGTTGCCGCCGAAAATTTGCGACGCAACGGGATAGAAGTAAGCCGGGTCTGCCTGGCCCAAGGGTCCTTGGCGGCGCCGTTCAGGGGCCGGTTCGATCTGGTGGCCGCCAACATCCTCACCCATGTCATCATCGAGCTGCTTGCCGACGCCGCGCGCCTGCTCAAACCCGGCGGCATATTCATCGGTTCGGGGATCATCGACCCGAACCGCGACCTCGTCGCCGGCAAGATGCAGGACGCGGGTTTCGAGGTTCTGGAAATCCGGCAGAAGGAAGGCTGGGTGGCGCTGGCGGG
>JALOPB010000038.1 GCA_025454115.1 Desulfobacterales bacterium
CTTCGCTGGATCCTCGGAGGACGACTCGTCGCCGTCCCGATGCGGGCCGTCGGCAGCCTGGAAGACCCTCAAGTGGTTCCGTTGTCACCTTCCGCGGTGGGAACCAGTATCGTCGAAATGATCGAACGCACCCTGCTGCTGCCCATCCAGGTCATTCAGCCGCTGGTTCCCGGCATGCAGGAGACTCCGAGCGGAACGATCAGCCGCTGACGGCCCATCCGGGTCCCGGATGCTTGACATTATGCCGATCAGTCTCACATTTCCACGCATCAGCAGCGCTCATCCGAGCGTTAATCTATCCGTTGATGAGGACGACAAGGAGGTCGACGATGGCATATACATGCAAAACCTGCGGAGCCGTGGCCAATGAACCCGGGCACCTGTGCAACCCCTGCGGAGACAAAACCAAATGCAGTTTCTGCGGTGATCCGGCAACGGATGCCAAACACGTATGCATCGACAAACTTTCCGCCATGAAGTACGTTTGTGGTGGTTGCGGTCGGGTGGCCATGGAAGCGGGCCATCTCTGCAAGCCGAACCCCATCCGGTAACTGAGCTCACAAAACCGGCGGGCACAGCAGCCCGCCGGTTCATGGAGGAAGGCATTGCACGATTTCGATGAGGTGGTAGACCGAAAGGACACGGCGAGCGAGAAATGGGAAAAATACCGGGGGCGGGACATCATTCCGATGTGGGTGGCGGACATGGACTTCCGCTCACCGCCGGTTGTCCTCGAAGCGCTGCGTCGACGCACCGATCACGGCGTTTTCGGCTATACCGGCGCATCGCCGGAGGTGGTCGATGCCGTCCTGAAAATGCTGGAGCGCGATTACGACTGGCCCATCGACCCGCAGTGGATCGTCTGGCTGCCGGGGCTGGTGGCGGGCCTGAATGTAACCTGCCGGGCGGTGGGCTCGGAAGGCGACGATGTTCTGACGCTGGTGCCGGTGTACCCGCCCTTTCTATCCGCTCCGCGCTATTCCAGACGGGGCGTGGTAGGCGTCCGCCTGCACGAAGCATCCAACTGCTGGAGCATCGATTTTGAACGCCTCGCGGCCGCCGTCACGGCCCGAACCCGGCTTTTCATGCTCTGCAACCCGCACAACCCCGTCGGGCGGGTATTCGAACGGCACGAACTGGAGCGGCTGGCCGAACAGTGCCTGTCACGCGACATCGTGATCTGCGCCGATGAAATTCACTGCGGGCTGGTTTTGGATCCCGCCAAGCGCCACATCCCGATCGCGACGCTCGACCCGGAGGTTGCGCAACGCACCATCACGCTGATGGCACCAAGCAAAACCTTCAACCTGGCGGGGCTCGGGTGCTCGTTTGCGATCATACCCTCGGCGGCTCTGCGTCGGCGATTTCTGGAGGCCAAGGCGGGCATCGTTCCCATGATCAATCCCTATGGCTACCTGGCGGCGCAGACGGCCTACACGCACGGCGAGCCGTGGCGCCAGGAGTTGATTGCCTACCTCCGTCATAACCGCGATCTCTTGGCGGCGTCTCTGCCTCAGATGCCCGGCGGCTTATCCATGGCGCCGGTCGAGGGCACCTACCTGGCCTGGATCGACCTTCGCCGGGCCTCATTGGCCGACCCCGTGCATTTCTTCGAAGAGGCTGGTGTGGGATTACAGGATGGCCGGGACTTCGACGGCCCCGGTTTCGTGCGCCTCAACTTCGGCTGCCGCCAGGCTTTGCTGCAGCAGGCCATCGAGAGGATGTCCATCGCTCTGCAACGGCACGTCGACGCTTGAAACACCGCTTGCGCTCCGGCGCATGTCGCAGTCTTCAGCCGCTGAACGTTCACGAGGGGTTGATCTTCGTGAACGTAGCGCCTTTATTGGTTCACTTGATCAGCCGGCGGCGCATGAAGACCAGCGCCAGCGTGGTGAACAGAAAGGCGAAAACAGCCAGGTAGACGATGCTGAGCAGCGGGACGGTTTCGCACCGGCCGAGGCAGACCAGGCGGGCGAGCTCGACCAGATGGTAGAGGGGGAATGCCAGTGCCAACGGCTTGGCCCATAGCGGCAGGTTGGAGACCGGGAAGAAGGTGCCGCTGAACAGAAACATGGGGGTCACAAACAGAAAAATCGGAAGATTGAACATTTCGATGGTCGGAATCACCCCGGTGAAGAATAACCCGACGGCGCCGAAGGCGATTCCGCCGAAGAAAGCCAGAGGGATCGCGATCAACCCGTAAGGGAACTGCACGTAGCCGAACGTCCCCAGCACGCCCAGCATGATCCCGGCAGCGGCGGCGGCCTTGCTGGCGCTCCAGACAATCTCGGCAATGATGATTTCTTCAATCGACAGGGGGGTCGCCAGCATGCCGTCGAACGTTTTCTGGTAGTACATCCGCACAAAGGACGCGTAGGTGGTTTCAAAGAACGCATTGTTCATGACAGCGGTAGCGATCAGGGCCGGTGCGATGAAGGCCGTGTAGGAGAGCTCCGCCCCGCCGTAACGGATGGGCCCCACAATCCCCACGAAACCCAGGCTGAAGGCCGCGATGAACAGCAGCGGCTCCAACAGAGGGGTGATGAAGTTGACCTTCCAGATCTTCTGGAACGTAACCAGATTGCGCCGCCAGACCTTCCAAAACCGCCAGGATATGACTCCGATTTCCATGATAGATTTATGTTCGGTTGAAGTAGGATCGTTATGCTTGGGCAGCGGTGGGGATGATTGGCCTCAACGGCCGCTTCCCCGATGCGATGATGCCGCTAATCCCGCAGCTCCCGGCCGGTCAACCGCAGGAATACGTCCTCCAGGGTTCCGTTGCGGAAGGTGCATTGCTCATGACAGAAATTGGCCCGCACGGCGGCACTCAGATCGTTCCCGTCCGGGGTGTAAAGAATGATGCGCTGGCCGAGATCGTCATGCGGGACCTGCTGGGCCTTCAAAAAGTCGCGCAACGCCTGATCGGGGCCTCCGATTTCGATCACGTGGCGGCCGACATGCCTCTCGATCAGATCGACGGGACTGCCGTCCACGAGGATCTTGCCGCCGTCGACAATCACCAGGCGATCGCAGAGGCGGCTCGCCTCCTCCATGTAGTGCGTGGTGAGGACGATGCTCAGCCCGCTCGCACGCAGCTTCTCCAGCCGGTCCCACACCTGGTGGCGCGACTGAGGGTCTAAGCCGGTGGTGGGCTCATCCAGGATCAGCAAGTCGGGCCGGTTGATGAGCGACCGGGCCAGGATCAGACGCCGGATCATCCCGCCGGACAGGTCCATGACCTTGGCATTCCGCCGGTTGGACAACGCAAAGAACTCGAGCAATTCACGCGTCCGGGACACCGCTTCTTTGGAAGGGATGGAAAAATACCCGGCGAAGACCATCAGGTTCTGCTCGACCGTCAGGTCCGGGTCCAGCGTATTGTCCTGCTGGCAGACTCCGATCCGCGCCTTGATCTTGCGCCAGTCCCTGGAAATTTCCATTCCGAAGACGCGGATGATTCCGCGGGTCGGCGGGGAGAAGCCGTAAAGCATGCGGATCGTGGTGGTTTTACCGGCACCGTTGGGGCCTAAAAGGCCGAAAAACTCACCCGACCCCACCGTGAAGGAAATCCCGTCGACGGCCGTGACGTCCTGAAACTTCTTGAAGAGATGCTGAACTTCAATAATCGGCTGCATAAAAAACGGCCACCTTATCTCTCGTTCCATTGATCGGTCAGAGATGAAGACCAGCGCCGGCATTCGGCTCCACTATGACACCGCAATCGACAAAAGGCAATCCACTGGATTGACACGGGGCAAGCGTATGGAAGGCGTTAGCTGATCAGCCGATGCTCCATACCGGAGATGACCCGTCATTTCAGAGCCGAGAAAGGACCGGCATATCCGGTGAGCTCCACGTAGCCCTGGCCCTCGATCGGGCTGCCGCCCTTGACCCCCTTGACCGATACGCTTCCCTCCCAGTAGGTGACGCCCGTACTCGCCGACGTCCGCATTTCCTGGTCCGGCAGGTTCGATGTTACATCGACTTCGATGCCGAGCAACGGAATCTTGATCTGCCAACCCGACGGATAGACAGCCCCCGAGGCCTTGCTCCGCCATGTATCCAGAATGCGGACGTCAAAATAACCGCGATCGAGATGCCGCAGGACCCCCAGTGAATCGATATAGCTTCCGCTGGAGGCGGGATTCAAGCTTCCGTCTTCCTTGCGCAGCAGAAAAATCATGAACTCGCTCCGGTCGGCCAGCTGGATGCTGAACCAGTCCCATCCCACCGTTCCGGGCTCAAGCGGCGCCGTGCTGAATTCATGGTCCATCCAGCTTTCGCCCTTCACGGGGATGGACTTTCCCGCAACCGTGATGGAACCGCTCGTCTCCAGCCGGCTGAAAGAATAATAGCAGCTGGCCCGCTCGGGCGTCGAGCCCTTGCGGCTGTAACCGCTGTTCCCGTGTTTGACAGGCGGCTTGGCCGGTTTCAGTTCCAGCTGAAACGCGAAATCGCCGTCGGCAACCGATAGTTTGTGGGAATCCGGGAAAATGACCGCGCTCCAGCCCGGAAGAAAAAGCGTCACGTCCTGACCGTATTGGACCCATCCCCCGAGTCCAAGACCCTCAAGACCCTCGCGGCCGACCTTCTCCGCCTGCAGGTGGCGTTTGGCCGATATGTCTGAAACGGCTGCGTGGCCGATGTAGATCTGCCGGGAGCGCCAGGCCGAAGGAGGATCCGGCCATCCGGCCGAACCGCCGAAGGGCGTCAGCTGAAAGCGGAAGAAGGTGAGTTGATACCCGAAATGTCGGCCGGTCTCGGATCTTAGGTTACCGGTGTAATACCACCATTCGTTTCGGAATCCCGGGTGCGGTGCATGATCCCGCGGGAACTCCAGCTTGCACGGCCCGGTAACCTGGAGGAAACCCGATGGGGCGTCTGCACCGGCCGTGCGCAGCCCCCCGATCAGGAAAACCATCGAAGCAAAGATGAAAGCGAAGGTGGATCTCATCCGATCACGTTGAACGGTGGTTGGTTGACTTCAAAGGACTTATCGTTCGCGCAGCAAGGCAGCCGGCGGGGTCCTGAAAACCATCCGCACGGCCGGAACCGCCGCCGCCAGCGCCGTCAATATGATCAGCGGCAGGGAAAAGGCCAAAGCGCCCCAATCGACCACGTATAAAAAGGTCCACCCGAACGACTGCCGGTTGATGACGTACACCAGCAAATAAGAGAGGATGAACCCGCAGGCCAGGCCCGCCACCTCTCCGGCCGCTACCAGGAAAGACGCCTCCCAGAAGATCATCGCCCGAATCTGGCGAAAACTTCCTCCAACGGCGGAGAGGGTGTTGAGCTGGCGGGAGCGTTCCAGCACCATGACTGTCAGCGTGGTGGTGATTCCCAGTGCGGCCACGGCCAGGGCGATGAGCAGCAATACCGTGGTGATGGCAAACGTCTCGTCGAAAATCCTGAGCACCGATTCGCGCAGGTCTTTGCCGCTGACCATGTCCAACGCATCGCCCCAGCGCTGGATGATGGCGTTGCGCAGGGCGCTCACCTGGCCGCCCATCTCCGACGTACGGTCCTTGAAGAAAAACCGCACCCCGCTCCACTGAGGATCATGAAAGCGCTCCTTGAAGTGCTTCCAGGAGTAGAACACCACCCCGCCGTCCGTGCGGTAGTCCCGAATGATGCCGACGACCGGAAGCTCAATGTGCGAGCCCTCGATCTGGGTCCGAAAAACGTCGCCGATGCCGAGGCCGGACCGGGTGGCAAACACCTCCGATATCAGAACCCCTTCCCCGTGGACCAGTAGCGGCCGGGTCTGCTGGGGATCGCCCTGAAGCCACACGAAGCCTCCGTGGTTCAGGAAGGTCTCCATGCCCATGGCTTCGAATTCATAGGGGAAGTCGCCATAGTTCATCTGATACCGCCGGCTTTGCACATAGTCGGCGCCCACATTCATCTGTTTCAGCCCGGCCACGATGGTTTCGGGAATCGCGAACCGGAACCGATTGACCTGGCCCATCTTGGTGGTGACGAACAAGTCGCCGCTGACGGTTTGCCGAACCCAGAGCTCGACCGTGTGGCGGAAGCTGTGGATCATCACGACCAGCGCCGTGAAGAGCGCAACCGCCGTGATCAGCGCTCCCACGGATATGGCCGTGCGCGCACCGCAGTCGCGCAAGTAGCGACCCGCCAAATATGCCGGAATGCCGGCGAACCGGCGCAGCAGCGGCGCCAGCCGTTGGCCCAGCCGTTCCAGCATCCAGGGCGAAAGCAGCGCGAAGCCGATGAAGAGCATCAGAATCGCCAGATATCCCGGCAACGGAACTCCGGCCACACCGGGCAGCAGCGACAGAGGGACGCAGACGACCATGCACCCCAGCGCCCAAAGGGCCAGACGCCGGGCCGAGTGCCCCCTTCGAACACCGGCCTGAGAAATTTCCATCGCCTCCTTCGGAGGAACGCCCATGGCTTCTCGGGCGGGCTGTAATGCCGCGCCGGCAGCCGTTAAAAGCGTCACCCCGAGGCTGATGGCGATCTCCAGCGGACTGAGCACGAGACCTTCCACCTGAACGCGCACAAACAGCGTGGAGATGGTCTGGCTGACGCCGTGCAGCAGGTATTTCACCAGTATCGAGCTCAGCGGAATGGCGAGCAACCACCCGCAGGCACCGAAGAGCATCCCCTCGGAGAGGAAGAGCATGAAAAGCGTCCGCGGCGAAGCGCCCAACGACCTCAGAACCGCCAACTCCCGCCGCCGCGCGGCAACGTTCAAGGCCACCAGGCTGTAGACCAGGAACATCCCCACGAACAACGAGGCGAAACTCAGCACCGACAAATTCAGCTGGTAGGCCCGGATCATGGCCGTGCCGCTGTCCCGCGCGGCCGAGGGCGAGCGCAGTTCCAGTTCCTGCGGTAATTTTCGGACAAGATCGTCGATGCTTTGCGGGGTGGCCTTGGGTTTGAACGTGAGGTCGATGCGGTCCAGTAGTCCATGCAGGCCGGTGAATTCCTGGAAGGTCGCGATGTCGGTCAACGCCACCCGGCCGCCTTCCACCAACGCCAGGCCTTCCGGCATCAAGATACCGGACACGCGGAATTCCGCCGAATTCCGCGTATGCTCAAGCCTCAGCCGCGCGCCGGAAACGGTCTGCATCTCGCGCGCCAGCGGCTCGGTCAAAATAATGGTATAGGGCTCGCGGATCAGGTCCAGCCAACGTTCAGCCGCCTTTTCCCGGTCTCCGCTGATCCGCCACTTACGGAAAGACTGGTCCAGGAGCGGATCAATTCCGATCATCAGAAAGGAATCCCCCGGCACGTCGGAACGGCGGACATAGGTCGTGAGCAGCGGTGAGAAGTCTTTGACGGCCGGGTGCCCGATCAGGACGGGCAGGACGCCCTCGGGCAGATGGCCGCCGGGCCGCACCAGCACCTTCTGCGCGGTGCCGGCGAAGAAGTCCATGCTGCGCACGAAGGAGCTCAGGGAAGCGTGAACCGCCAGCCGGACGCTCGTGAATACCGCCGCTCCCAGGGCGATCCCGAGCAGCACGACCAGCGCCCGGCCCCAATGGGTTCGGAGGTTGCGCAAGCTAAACCACCGAAAAAGGCGCATGAGGAACATCAGCCGTCGCATGAGGGGTCCGTTAGGGCGCCGTCCCGGATCCGGATATGCCGGGTCGCCAGAGAGTCGGCCAAATCGCTGTGAGTGGCGATCACGACGGTGCGCTTGAAAGCGCGGTTCAGCTGCCCCAGCAGATCGATGACCATCATTCCGTTGCGGCTGTCCAGGTTACCGGTCGGTTCATCCGCGAGGATGAGTGCGGGGTCGTTGATCAGCGCCCGGGCAATGGCCGTGCGCTGCATTTCACCGCCGGAGAGCTGGCCCGGGTGATGGTCGCGCCGGTTTTTAAGGCCCAGCCAGTCGAGCAACTCCAACGCCTTGCCACGGGTGGCTTCGGCATCCTTGTCGGCGAGCAGGGCCGGCAACGATACATTTTCGAGCACATTCAGGGTCGGCAAAAGATTGAAGGACTGAAAGACCATACCGACGACCTCGCGCCGAAAGCGGGTCAGGTCCAATCTATGGCTGTTGGACAGGTTATTCCCAGCGACCGAAAGATCGCCGGAAGTGGGCCGATCCAGTCCGGCCAGCAGGGACAGCAGCGTGCTCTTCCCGGAACCGCTGTTGCCCTTGAGGACCACCAGTTCGCCGGGCGCCACATCCAGGTTGACCTGACTGATCCCCACCACCGAGCCGTCGCCCAACGGGTAGATGCGGGTCAAATTGGCGGCGTGGATGATGGGTTCGGTTGAAGGCGTCGAAGACATTTTCAAGGCGAAAGAAATCCTTTTTGAACCGCATCGTCGATCAAGCGGCGCACATAATCCCACAGCAGCGGCGCACCGCGCTCCACCGGCTGCATCCGTCGCACGACCTGGTGGCGGCGGATCCCGTGCTGACGCCATTTCTGCCCCTGCGTGAAATAGTTATGCAAAAATGCCTGGAACCGGTCCATGGCATGGGCATAGCGCGCTTCCGGAGTCTCGGCGTCCTCGAACTCATCCCACAGCTTCCGGAAATCCTGAGCCTGATCGGCCGGCAGCAGGCCGAAAATGCGCTCGGCGGCCTGTTGCTCCCGCTCGTGCTGGTCCATTCCCGCCTGGTCATCATAGCAATAGGTGTCTCCCGCGTCGATTTCCACCAAGTCGTGGAGCAGAAGCATGCGAATCACCCGGCCGAGATCGACGCCTCTTGAATCGGCATATTCGGAAAAAATCATGGCCGACAGCGATATGTGCCACGAATGCTCGACAGAGTTCTCGTGCCGGCTGCGGTCCAGAAGAATCGTTTGCCGAAAGGTATGCTTCAGCTGGTCGATTTCGAGCAAAAACTCGACCTGGCGTTTGAACCGATCGCTGGTGCCGGGGACCAATCCCGGATCAACCCGGAGTCCGGCCGACAGCTGCAATTTGCCAAGCGCATCCTTCATCATGCTACGGTCCGTGCCCCTTCTTTTATTGCGGTCCGTCTGAACGATCCGTCGGCTTCAGCCTGGAATCTTCCGGCCCCAAACGGCATACACCGGATCGGCATAAAGCATTTGGCCGAAATACTTGTCATTTTCCGGCCGGGGCAGCCCCCGCACCGAATAGGTTTCAAGCTCTCTATATTTACCTGACTTCAGGAAATATTCAAGCACCATTCCCATGCGTTCGAACTCGTGCAGCACCGGCCAGGCGCGGATGACTTTGGGAGGAAACCAGCGGTTCGAAAAGGTTAGGATGAAGCGTCCCCCGGGCCTGAGCACGCGGGCCACCTCGTCAAACACATCGAAGGGGCGGATCAGATATTCCACCGAGACGGTGCATACCACGGCATCGAACCGGCCGGCGCCGAAAGGCAGCACCGGCTGCAGATTGAGGTCGTGCACCATTCGCTCCGAGGCTCTCGGGTTGGCGATCAATTCATCCCGGTTCAGTCCAAGCACGGTTAGCGACCTGAGCGCGAGGGCTTCCGGCAGATGGGAGGTCCAGCTTGCCATCAAGTCGAGCACCTCGGCACCTGCAGGAATCAAGCGGCCGTAGAGTTCTGAAACGACTTCGATCGCCGCATCGTCAAGGTGATTGACCAGCCGCGGCCGTTCATAGAACACGCCGTCTTCGGTTTCATCCGTTCGCGCGAAAGGTCGGTCCGCAAAAAAATGGGTCGGTCTGCCGTTGACGCGCGCTTGCATTCCCGGACCTGTCAGGGCCGTCTCCAACCAGTCGATGGTCGTACCGCCATGTTCCTCGAACTTGGGCCGCAGGTTTTGAATGCTGACATCGACGGCCAGATCTTTGCCGCACAGAGGATGGTTGAAATCGGCCGCAAGCCACTCCGGTTCAAGCTCTGTGCATCGAAACGGCTGGATGTTTTCGCGGAAGACCCCAGGCACACCCCGCAGGATGCCGCGCGGGTAAAACCGCCCATAACGAGGCTCGATTTCGACACCCAACACCCACCGTCTTTCAACATCCGCGCGCCGCACTCGGTAAACCGCAGCGGGGTTGGCGACGGGCAGTGCCTGTCCGGGCTGAAACCGCAGCGCAACCGACCGGACGCCGGGTTCCCGGCCCATGGCCTCGCCGAGGCCGGCCGGCAAAATGTCCCGCCAGAAATTCACGCGCGCGGCATGCTGGCAGTCGGTGTGACGAATACCGTCGTACTCCCAGCCCGCTCTGAAATCCATCGTCGCCAATGCATCATCGTAGCTCATCATCCGACCTGCCTTTCGATCAAACCCTCTCAGCCATCAAGCCATGTGCCATTTTCACTGCAATTTTTTGGGTGTTAGAATAAGAACGGAAGTTCAACTTGCCAATGGGGGCTTCGGTCTTGATGGCGCTATGGCATCTTTCGTTTTTAATAAGAATTTGGTCAATTCGGATAATAGTTTCACCGTGAACGTTCGGGTTCAAATCCGAACTCATCAAACTCCAAAAATACGAAAGGCAGGATCAATCCTGCCCTTCGTTCAAAATAGCTTTCTTCAATAAAAATGGCCTGAATGGCATCAATCTCTCTTCAATGCAATCCCCGCTCGCGTTTTCCGAATTGTGAACTTGTCATTCGCGCCGATTTCGAGACGATCAACGAGCTCTTTTGAGATAATGATACTGCCGCGTTTGCCGACTCCCACCGTTTTGGCTCTGGTCGTCTTCGATCCCCGGCCGCCAGTGATCGGAGTCACTTTTCCAGCTTCGATCAGCGCATTCATGTAGGCGGTCTTGACCTGAGCCGAAGACTTGTATCCGAATTCCGACATAATTTCAGATTGTGTCTTGCCGGCTTCTACCGCTTTGATCAGCGTTTTGGCATCGACTTTTTTTCTCTTGGGCATTGAAAATTCTCCTTTTCATGATTTTTAAATAACATTGTAAACGTGGCAGCTTGTATCAAGCTATTTTCTGCAAATCAAGCTTTTTGCTGAACGCAATTTTCCACACTCTAAAGTCTGCAGTGGTTCGGCCGATAATTAGAACAATCTCGCTGATCCGTATCATCTTTCGTTTCCCACTAAACAAAAAAAATGGGGCCGGGCATGGGCACGAACAGCTATCAGGTCATCTACAAGGGCGAAATTTTCCAGGGATTCGCAAAAGAGGATGTCTTCCGGGATGTTGCCAGAATTATGGCCATCAGCCCGGAAACAGCTACCCGGATCATCAACGGCCAGCGGATGGTATTAAAAAAGGGCCTGGATGAAGCTGAGGCCCGAAAGCAGTGCATTCTCCTCAAGAAGGCCGGCATCCGGGTCGCCCTGGGTGTGCCACAACCCGAAACCAACGTGAACCGCGCGGCCGGCCGGCCGACGGTCGAGACCCAATCTCCAGCGGCCGCTCAGGCGTCCGAGCTGGCGACGGCAGGCCACGCGAAGCCGCCGTCCTTCGACGATAAAGCGTTCGGCGCCGGGCAGCCTCGACCCGCAGCCACATCACCACCGGCACGCATTCCGATCGAGTTCAACGGCAGCGGCTCCGAGTACTTCCGAATCTGGATCGTCAATATGCTATTGACCCTTATGACGCTGGGAATCTATTCGGCCTGGGCCAAGGTGCGCAACAAACAGTATTTCTATGCAAACACCCGACTGCACGGTGCCGGGTTCGAATATCTGGCCAGTCCGGCCCAAATTCTCAAAGGCCGCGCGCTGGTCGCCGGAGCGCTGATTGCGTACTGGGGGCTCAGCATCTTCTTGCCCTATGTCGAAGCGGTCTTCATCCTTGCGTTCGTATTCGCCTTTCCCTGGCTGATCGTGCGCTCGCTCGCGTTCAATGCGCACAACAGCGCCTGGAGAAACATTCGCTTCGACTTTTCCGCCGGCTACCCGGAAGCTTTCAAAGTTTATGTTCTATGGCCGCTGCTGGCCATGGTGACACTCGGAATTCTCTCCCCCTACGTGTTTTACCGCCAGAATAAGTTCCTGGTCGAAAACAGCTCCTTCGGGCAGAGCCGCTTCAGCTTCCACGCTACATGGAGAGACTACTACCGCATCCTCATGGTCGCCTCGCTTCTCGCGCTCCTGGCGGTGGCCGTGGTAGCCATCGCCGCCTTCACGTTCGCGCCGCTCGTGCTTCTGGCCCTGCCGATTTATTTGTACGTCTTGGCCTATTTTTCGGTTAAAAGCGGAAACCTCTTCTACAACTCGAGCCGCCTGGGCCGCCATCGTCTGGAATCTTGCATGGAGGTCAAGGGCTATCTGAGGCTGGTGCTGACCAATACCCTGGCCACCGCGCTGACGCTGGGGATCTTCCATCCGTGGGCCAAGGTCCGCACCCTGCGCTACAAGGCGCGGCACCTTGGCCTGAAGCCGGCCGGCGACCTGAATGCCTTTGTCGCGGGCAAGCAGAAAGCGGTCGGCGCCGTGGGCGACGCCAGCGGTGATTTCTTCGACTTCGACCTGGGGCTATGATTGTCATCCGCGGCTATTTCTACGACGGAAAAACCTCGGCCCAGATACCGGCGAATTGCCGGGTGTACGACAACGGAGTCGTCCAGGTGGCCGCTGCGAAGAGCGGCGAGGGTCTCCTCAAGCTGTCCCGCTTCGAGCTGAAGGCGTCGGCCCGCCTGGCCCACACCCAGCGCTATCTCTATTTCCCTCAAGGTCAAACCTTCGAGACCGAAGACCACCGCGCCGTAGACGAGGTGCTGGCGCGTTTCCGGAAGCGGTCGTGGCTGCATGCCGTCCATCTGCTGGAAAGCCGTAAACGCTACCTCCTCGTTTGCCTGGCCGCCATGCTCGCGATCGCGTGGGGTGCCGGCCGCTATGGCGTTCCCGCCGTTGCGCGGGGCATCGCGCATCATCTGCCGCCGTCCGTCGTCGAAACCGTCGGAGGCCAGACGCTAACGATGCTGGATCGCTCGCTCTTCCGGCCTTCCCGTCTGGAGTCTGCGGAACAGCAACGGCTGAGATCCCACTTCCGGACATTGATGCAGGCCCATGCGGATCTCAACCTCCGGGTGGACTTCCGCCGCGGCGGCCGGCTGGGCGCCAATGCCTTCGCCCTGCCGAACGGCACCGTCATCTTCACGGACGAAATGGTCGGGCTCGCCCGCAGCGACGACGAACTGCTGGCCGTCCTGGCGCACGAGGCCGGCCATGTGGTGCACCGTCACGGTGTCCAGCGGATCATTCAGGACTCTCTGCTGGCGTTTGCCATCCGGGCCATTACGGGAGATGTGTCGGGGACGTCGGAGTTGTTTCTGGGGCTGCCGGTGGTGTTGACCGAACTGGCCTACTCGCGCGAATTCGAACGCGAGGCGGATCATTATGCGCTGCGCTACCTGCGATCGCAAGCCGTATCACCACGGCATTTCGCCGACCTGATGCGCCGGCTCCAGGAGCAAAAACAACCCGAGGGCTTGGACCTGCCGGGCCGCTGGTCGGACTACCTGTCCACCCACCCGTCCATGGAGGAACGTTTGTTGGACTTCGAAGCGGCTAAGGACTGAGCCCGTTGATCAACGCCAGGGCGTTCTGGCCCAGCACGTCGTAGTTGTAGCCCCCCTCGAGTACCGCAAAGCAGCCGCCGCCGTTGCGCCGTGCGGCATCCCGCACCATGCGCCCCATCGTGAAATAGTCGTCGGTCCGCAGCAGCCCGCCCCAGTCCTGGCGATGGTTGTCGAAGCCGGCTGAAATACCGATCAGGTCGACGGGAAACCGCTCCAGCTCCCGCCCCACCTCCTCCAGATAGGCTTCGCGGTCGTAAGAACCGGGATTGTGGATGCTGACATAGCTTTTGCGGCCCAGGATGTTCTCGGTGCCGTCGCCGAAGTGCAGATCGAAATCCAGGATATAGGCTGACCGGATCCGGCCCTGCTGCTTTACGGCCTCGATGGCGACCGCCATGTTGTTGAAGAAACAAAACCCCCAGCAGGACCCTGCCGAGGCATGGTGGCCGGGCGGGCGGATCGCTGCGAAACAGGCCTCCTCCAGCCCGAGGGTCGCCGCCTGAATGGCGCCGCCGGCGGCCAACGCCGCAATGTCGTAAAGCCCGATGCGCCGGACGCGCTCGATGTGGTCCGGGGTATGGATCGCAGCGATCTCGTCTTCGGTCGCCGGACGAGCCGGCACGAATTCAACGTAGGGCTCGATCACCGATATGATGGCTTCCATACGCCCGCCGGCGGCGGCAGGGTCATCGGTGTACACGTCATAAAAATCGGTATGAAAGACCACCTTCATCACGGCCTCCTTACGTTGCGCCTGCTCAAGCGGGCAACCGATTCGACGTGAAAGGTGTGCGGAAACATGTCGATCGGCTGGACTTCGTGCACGTGATAGTCGGGCTGGAGCAGGGCCAGATCACGCGCCAGCGTCGCCGGGTTGCATGATACATAAACCATGCGTTCCGGCGCCAGCCGCAGGACCTCCGCTACCACTTCTCTGGCCATGCCGACCCGCGGCGGGTCGATGACGACCACCTCCGGCCGCACGTCCAGCACCGGCAGGCAGTCCTGGATGTCGCCGAGGATGAACCGGCAGTTGGCGATGCCGTTCAACCGGCAGTTGCTGCGGGCATCGGCCACGGCGCTGGCGACGATTTCGACTCCGATAACCTCGCGGCAGCGGCCGGAGAGCGTGATCGGAATCGTGCCGGTGCCGCTGTAAAGATCCAGCACGGTCTCGCTCCCATCGAGCCCGGCGTAAGCCGCTACGGTTTCATAAAGGCGCTCGGCGCTGCGGGTGTTGGTCTGAAAGAACGAGTTCGCCGATATTTCGAAATCAAATCCACCGATGCGGTCACGCAGGCAGGCCTCCCCGGCGATGAGCCGCTCGAATTCGCCCACGGCGATGGAGGCCTGGCGGGCGGTCACATTGTTCACGACCGCCGCGACCTCCGGGAACGCTCCGCGCAGGCGTTCGGCCAGCGGTCTCACCATCGCGCCGTCTTCAAATGCAGTGACGAGGTTGACCAGCCAGCGCCCGTTGGCCGTCGAACTGCGCAGCACCACGAACCTCCAGAACCCCTCATGGCTGC
>JALOPB010000285.1 GCA_025454115.1 Desulfobacterales bacterium
GATCTGCTCGACCACCGGCGGGTTGGCCTGGGTGGCGATGGTGATGCGCGATACGCGCGGGTCATTGGTCGGGCTGCCGCAGATGCTTTCGATGTTGAATCCCTTGCCGCTGAAGAGCCCTGCCACCCGGGACACCACTCCAGGCTCGTTGTCCACCAGCATGGTCATGACGTGCTTTTCTGTGTTCATAGGGCTCCTTTCTGCTGGGCCGGCCCGGCCGGGATCAAATTCGAAATCCGATTCCGCGGTTCGAAGTTAAACCAGAAGCATCTCCGTGATCGGCGCTCCGGACGGCACCATCGGGTAGACGCCTTCCTCGGCATCCACCGTGAAATCCATGAGTACCGGCCGGCGTACGGACAGGCCTTCGCGCAGCACCGCTGCGACCTCCTCGGGCCGCGTCGCACGCAGCCCCATCGCGCCGTAGGCCTCGGCCAGTTTGACGAAATCGGGCGCCACGTTCATGCGGGTGGAGCTGTAGCGCCGAGGTAGCCGTTGTTGAGAATGACGATCTTGACCGGCAGGTGGTATTGGACCGCGGTGGCCATCTCCTGGATGTTCATCTGGATGCTGCCGTCGCCGGCGATGTCGATCACCGTTTTATCCGGACAGGCGATCTGAGCGCCGATAGCGGCCGGAAGCCCGAACCCCATGGTCCCCAGGCCGCCGGAAGTGATGAAATGGTTGGGCCGGTTGAACCGGTAAAACTGCGCGGCCCACATTTGATTCTGCCCCACCTCCGTGGTGATGATGGCCTCTCCCCGCGTGAGGGCATGCACCTGTTCGACGACATACTGCGGTTTGATCGTTTCGCCCTGCTGATAGGCCAGGGGTCGGGAGGCTTTCCACTGCGCGATGCGCTCCAGCCACTCCTTCCGGCGGGGAGCCAAATTTTGAATCGGCGTGTCGGCCAGCAGCTGGTTCAACTGCTGCAAACTGATCCGGCAGTCGCCGACCAGCGGGACGCTGACCGGAACGTTTTTGCGGATGGAGGTCGGGTCGATGTCGATGTGGACGATGGTGGCCTGGGCCGCGAAGGCATCGGTTTTTCCGGTGACACGGTCGTCGAATCGAACCCCCACCGCCAACATCAGGTCGCAGGCGCCCGTGCTCGTGTTGGCGGCATAGGTGCCGTGCATGCCGATCATCCCGAGAAACAGCGGGTCCTCGCCGGGGAAGGCACCCAACCCCATCAGCGAGGTCGTGACCGGCATCTGGGTTTGGCGGGCCAGGCGGGTCAATTCCTCCGACCCGCCGGCGAGAATGACGCCGCCGCCCGCGAAAATCAAAGGCCTGCGGGCCTTGCGGATGAGCGCGGCGACGGTCCGCAACTGTTTGGCGTGCGGCTGAAGGGGCGTCGTGTAAGGCCGCATCCGGTTCTCCCCTGGGGGTTGGAACTCGGTTCGGCCGTTGGCGATGTTCTTGGGAATGTCCACCAGCACCGGGCCGGGGCGACCCGAGCGGGCGATGTGAAACGCCTCTTTTAGTGCGGGAGCCAGGTCGTCCAGAGACTTTATCAGATAGTTGTGCTTGGTGCAGGGACGGGTGATGCCGACGATGTCCACCTCCTGAAAGGCGTCGTTGCCGATCAAATGGGTGGGTACCTGGCCGGTGAGAACGACGATCGGAATCGAATCGGCGTGGGCCGAGGCGATTCCGGTCACGGTGTTCGTGGCCCCGGGACCGGAGGTGACCAGGCAGACCCCGACCTTGCCGCTGGCCCGGGCGTAGCCGTCGGCGGCGTGCACCGCGCCCTGCTCGTGCCGGACGAGGATGTGGCGGATGTCGGTGCGGGCCAGTTCGTCGTAGATGTCGATCACGGCCCCGCCCGGGAATCCGAAAATCGTGTCCACGCCTTCCTGCTTCAACATCGTCATCAAGATCTGGGCGCCGGTCATTTCCATGGTGGTTATCTCCGGTGAAATAGGAACCAAAAAAAATCCGTTACCGCCTCGGGGGCTGGTAACGGATTTTTTGCTTCTCGGTTTTCGGGGTGCGCTTAGGCCATTACCAACCCTTTCTCATCATCGCCGACAATGACGCCGGCGATGATAATAATAAGAAGGCTAAGAAGGTTGATCATGGCAAAGGGCTGTTTCATTCGCTACCTGTTGGTTGCATGCAGGCTAACAGCACTCAAAAAAGAAGTCAACCCTTTTTCCCGTTATAATGCTCTGGCAAGAAAATATATTCAATGCGGTCATAGCACTCATCGGTGGAGCGGGGTTTCGCCCGCAGCGCGCCGCCACCAAATTTTCAGGCGATCCTGCCACGCCCCCAAGCCGTTTAGAGGAACAGCAGACAGGCAGAGACCGGCTGCGGCTTCGTGAATGTTGCACGTCGGGGCTGCCCGGATATGTATGAAGCGAGCTGGCTGCCGTCCGCTGGTTCGTTGAACGGATGGTGGCGGCGCGCTGCGGGCGAAACCCCGCTCCACCGAACGCCAGCTGGCGATAGGCCTATGTTTTAACGCGGGAGCAAATTCCGCGCGCCCAGCCCCATGGTTATTCTTCGACGGATTCCTTGAAGCCGCAATCGGGATTGAGGCATATCTGCAGGGTGCCCTGCTTCTTGGTGGTGCGCGCCACGAGGAATTTGGCGCCGCAGGCCGGGCACGGGCGGGCGACCGGTCGGTCCCAGGATGCAAAACTGCAGTCCGGGTAGCGGCTGCAGCCATAAAACACTTTGCCGCGCTTGGAGGTTTTTTCCAGGATGTCGCCGGCGCAGCCCTCCTGCGGGCACTTGACGCCGATGCCCTTGGCCGAGCCGTTGATGGAGAGCGACTGGGTATTCTTGCATCCGGGAAATCCGCTGCAGGCGAGGAAGTCACCGTACCGGCCGTGTTTGAGGACCATTGCCTTTCCGCATTTCTCGCAGACCTTGTCGGTGGTTTCGCTGACCGGAGGCGCCACGGCCTGGATGTGTCCTTTCTCGTCCCGGGTGTAATCGCTGGAGTATTTGCAATCCGGGTACCCGCTGCAGGCGAGAAAATGTCCGTTCTTGCCGATCTTGATGTGCAGGGTCTTGCCGCACTCCGGGCAGGCCAGTCCGGTTGACACTCCGACGCCCTTGATGCTCACCATTTTTTCGGCAGCGGCGTCGAGGTCCTTTCGGAACGGCTGATAGAAACGGCTCAGAAGTTCCAGGGAATTGGCTTTGTCGGACTCCACCTGGTCGAGGTTTTCTTCCAGGCGGGCGGTGAACTCGACATCGAAGACGTCCGGAAAGCTCATGACGAGCAGATCGTTCACGATGAGGCCGAGCTCGCTGGGACGGAAGTAGCCCCGGAGGAATTCCACGTACCCTTTGTCGCGGATGGTGGAGAGGATGGCGGCATAGGTGCTCGGCCGGCCGATGCCGTTTTCCTCCAGCTCCTTCACCAGCGAGGCCTCGGAAAACCGCGGCGGCGGCTGGGTGAAATGCTGCTTGGGCTCCAGCCGCTGCAAGTTGAGCCGGTCGCCCACGGCCAGAGCCGGAAGCTGCTCCTTGCCTTTTTCGCCGTTGACGTCGTTGTCCTCTTCGTCGACCCGATACAGCGCCATGAATCCGGGGAATTTCACGGACGAACCGCTGGCCGCAAACCCGTAGGACCCGGCGGCAATGGCGGCGGATACCTGATCGATCAGGGCCTCCTGCATCTGGGAGGCGATAAACCGCTGCCAGATCAGCTGATAGAGCGCCTGTTGGTCTTTGTTAAGGAACGGCGCGACCGTTTCAGGCGTGTTGGCGGAGGCGGTCGGCCGGATGGCTTCGTGGGCGTCCTGGGCCTGCTTCGTGTTGCGGAACTGACGCGGCCGCTCGAGCGCGTAGTCGCGGCCGAACCGCTCCAGAATCAGCTCACGCGCTTCGGCGGCGGCCACGTCGGCAATCCGCGTCGAATCGGTGCGCATATAGGTGATCAGACCGACCGGTTCGCCCGGCCCCAGGTCGATGCCTTCGTAGAGCTGCTGGGCGATCATCATGGTCTTCTTGGCGGTAAACCGCAGCCGCCGGATCGCCTCCTGCTGCAATTTGCTGGTCGTGAAGGGCGGGGGCGGGTTTTTGTGCACCGTCTTCTTCTGGACCTTGTCCACGACAAAGCTTCTGCCTTGCAGTTCGGCCAGGATTTTTTGCGCGGCCGCCTCGTCCGGAATCGTGAGCTTGTCCTTGCCTTTCTTGACGAGCTTGGCGGTGAACGGCGGCGAATCTCCGATCGCGAGGTGAGCCGTGATGGACCAGTATTCCTGGGGCACGAAGGCCTGAATCGCCCGTTCGCGTTCGCAGATGATGCGCAGGGCGACGGTCTGAACCCGGCCGGCGCTCAACCCGCCCTTGACCTTGCGCCACAGCAACGGCGACACCTGGTAGCCGACCAGCCGGTCGAGGATCCGGCGCGCCTGCTGCGCTTCGTACTTGTGACGGTCGAGCTCCTCCGGTGCGGCGATGGCTTTGCGGATGCCGTCCTTGGTGAGCTCGTGGAACAGGACGCGGTGGAACCGCCGGCCCTTTTTCTTGAGCACTTCGGCCGTGTGCCAGGCAATGGCTTCCCCTTCGCGGTCCGGGTCCGGTGCCAGGTAGATGTCCTCGGCGGACCCGGCGGCTTTTTTCAGCGCCTGGATCACCGCCTGCTTGCCGGGGATGGTGGTGTATTCCGGCGTGAATCCATCCTCTACGTCGATCCCCATCTCACGCTGCGGCAGGTCCTTGATGTGGCCGATCGTAGCGGCCACGTTGAAGTCGCCTCCCAGATATTTCTTGATCGTCCGGACTTTGGCCGGCGATTCGACGATGACTAATGGTTTGGACATAACCTCTCACACCCCTCAGGCCTACGGCCCGTTGTCTTCGACCGCTTGAAACAATTTTCCGGGCAGCTGCAGCACCGCGCCCTTCAGCTCCAGGTTCAGGAGGATGGCGGCTGCGGATAGGGTCCCAGCGCGCGGAGGACCAGCGCCTCCTCGGCATTGAGCCCATAACGTTGCTCGCCTCGGGATGCGCTGTCCGGTGCGGCAGCGCCGGATGACGTACGCCCCAAAAACTGACCCAGCTCGCAGACGATGTCCTGGGCGTTCTCGACGAGCTTGGCTCCCTGCTTGATCAGCGTGTGGGTGCCCATGCTCTTGAACGATTGCACGCTGCCCGGCACCGCGAAGACTTCCCGATTCTGCTCGGCGGCCAGCCGGGCGGTGATCAGCGAGCCGCTGTTGCGGGTCGCCTCGACCACGACGGTCCCGCAGGACATTCCGCTGATGATGCGGTTGCGGATCGGAAAATGATGCGCATCCGGCCCGTTGTCCAGAGCGAACTCGGAAATCACCGCACCGCCGGCGGCGATGCGCTCGGCCAGCCGGCGATTCCCCGGCGGATAGACGTGATTGAGACCACTGCCTAAAACCGCCACGGTTCGGCCGTGGGCCCCGAGCGCGCCCTCATGGGCGGCCGTGTCGATTCCCAGCGCCATCCCGCTGACCACGGTGAAGCCAAGTTGGGCGAGTTCGGCGCAGAGCTGCCGGGCGGTGGCGATGCCATAGAGGGTGGCGTTGCGCGAGCCGACCACCGCGATGCAGCGCTCCGTGCCGGCCAGCCTGCCGCTGACATAAAGAAACGGCGGCGGGTCCGGGATTTCGCGCAGCAGCGCCGGGTAGTCCGCATCGTTCAGGGTTACGATCCGGTATCCGCGTTCCCGGGCCGCGTCGATCTCGGCGGCGGCATCCTCGGGCGGGCAGCTCGCCCGCAGGGCGTCGATCACCCGCCGGCTGACTCCTTCGACCGTCAGGAGCTCCTCGGGCGAAGCCGTCATCGCGGCCTGCGGGGACCCGAAACGGTCGATGAGCCGTTTGAACAGGTGGTTGCCGAT
>JALOPB010000286.1 GCA_025454115.1 Desulfobacterales bacterium
CGGCATTTCAAATCAGGCTGAGTCCGATTCCGAACGGAGAGGCTTCCTCGTCCTCCATCTCCATGTTCCGGCACCAGATCACCTTGCCGGTCATGGTGGTCGATGTCGAGGAATGCAGCGGCGCGTCCAACTTGACCGTAATGATTTCACCCGGATTGAGGGTAAACTCGGAGCGCAGCATCATCCCTCCGGCGCTGAAGTTATGCAATTCTGCATAGCCCAATATCCCCGACCGCGCTTTTTCGATCATGACCACCGTCGGGCGTTCATAGCGCCTTCCCCGGCGTAGCTCCGTGCCGCTTAACGGCGACGACGCTGTCTCCCGAAATGCAGCTATGCGAGGCTGAACGTTGGACGGCTGGCGGTGTTCGGGCGGGCTCCCTGCCAGCCTCGCCATTGAATTTTTAGGAAGTGAAACCGGCGTGGACAAATTGTTGCAAACAGGGCAGCCTTTTCCCGTCAGCCTCAAGCGGACGGTGGCTTCCCATTCGTGCCCCAGTTCGCAGATCCACCATACTTTATCGGGATGATTGGTGAAAACATCCCGGGCCCTGAGGTTTGGGTTCCGGGAGGGGTGCCATTCCCTGAGAAGCTCCGGCCGGGTGTCCACCATGCGCTGATCGTCCTGGCCTTTCAACTCCCGGCAGAATGTGCATTTCATGCCGCGGACACGGTCTCGCACCGAAGCCATCCACCAATGGCCCTTGTCGCAGAGCCACCAGGCTTTTTTCCGGGATCCCGGCGTCACATCCCGCGGCCCCACGCCTCCATTTTTGGTGGGGTGCCACTCTTTGGCGAGATCGGGTCTTAAAACATAAAGATTGTATGATTCCGACGTCTTGGGCACGATAAACCCCTCCCCTCAACCGAAACACATTCAATTGAAAACCAGCATTTTCCGGCAGAATCCGCATCATTCATTGTGGCAAACCCAGGGGAACGCGAAATGAGCAGAATGTGCAAAAACGATGCGGAAAAAATTACGATGTGGGCTTTAGGCTAAATGAAGCGCTGCTAGAAAGTCAAGCACTTTCTCGGCCTGGCTGGTGACAGGGTCTATTGCACGGATCGGTTCCGCGACGCCTGGAACTCGGCGATCTCTGCGGCGACTTTGAGCGCTGCGGCGCGCGGGTCACGGGCGTCTCGAATCGGCCGGCCGATGACGAGGTAGTCGGCACCAGCTGCCAGGGCTTGGGCCGGTGTGGCCAGACGCCGCTGGTCGTCTTTCGCTCCGGTTGCCCAGGCCGGCCGGATTCCCGGCGTTACCACCAGAAAATCACGGCGAATGTTCGTCCGGATGGTTCGGACTTCAAGACCCGAACAGACGACTCCCGCACATCCGGCCTTATGAGCAAATTGAGCGCGCTGGAGCGCCACGTGCGTCAGCTCGCTCTTCGGATCCGCGTGAAGACGCGATGACGCAAAGTCCGCCGCGGACACACTGGTCAAAACCGTTATGGCCAGCACCCCGACCCTGCCGCCGCTGGCGGCGACGGCGGCCTCCAGCATGCGCGGGCTCTCACCGCAGTGCACGGTGGTCAACCTCACATTCAGTTCGGCGATCCCTGCCATGGCCCGGGCAACCGTCGCCGGGATATCATGCAGCTTGAGGTCGAGGAACACCCCGGCGGACTCCTGCGAGGTGATGAAATCAACGATCCGCGGACCGCAGCGGACGAAAAGCTCAAGGCCCACCTTGAACATGCCCACGCTGTCCCAGAGAAGTTCCACCAGGCGTTTGGCTTCATCCTCGGAGCCGACATCCAGCGGGAAGATGATATGGTCTTTCGGTTGAGTCATCGGATTTCGAATTCGGTTTCGGCGGGTCCATGTCCGGACCGGAGGTCCATGAGCCTATACTTGTCCATAATGCTGTTGCACCCACGCCTGGTATTCACCGCTGCGCACCCGGTCGATCCATTCGCGGTGGTCCAGGTACCAGCGGATGGTTTTTCGTATTCCGCTTTCAAAGGACTCCTGAGGGCGCCAATCGAGTTCCTTTTCGATCCGGCTGCAGTCGATCGCGTAACGCAGATCATGCCCCGGACGATCTTTGACGAACGTGATCAGTTGCCGACGAGGTCGAAGCGGGGAGTCCGGCAGGATTTCGTCGACCAGATCGCAAATCCGGTTCACCGTGTCGATGTTTGCCATCTCGCAACGGCCGCCGACATTATAGACGCGTCCTCGCCGGCCCCTCCGCATCACCTCCCATACCGCGCGGCAGTGGTCGGTCACATAAAGCCAGTCACGGACGTTGAGCCCCCGGCCGTAGACCGGCAGCGGCTTGCCCTCGACGGCGTGCAGAATCATCAGCGGAATCAGTTTCTCCGGGAACTGGTAGGGGCCGTAGTTGTTGGAGCAGTTGGAGATCGTCACCGGCAGGCCGTACGTCTCTCCGTACGCCCGTACGAGGTGATCCGAGGCAGCCTTGGATGCGGAATAGGGGCTGTTCGGCCGGTAGGCGGTCTCTTCCGTGAAATATCCGTCTGGTCCCAGCGATCCGTAAACCTCGTCCGTGCTCACGTGGTGAAACAGCTCAAAGCTCTGCGCATGCTCGCGGGCCACTTCCAGAAGCGTGAAGGTGCCTTCGACATTGGTTTTGATGAACGCATCGGGTGCTACGATCGAGCGGTCCACGTGGGATTCCGCGGCAAAATGGCAGACGGCGGATATCCCATGGCGGCGGAAAACGTCCCGCACCGCATCTCGGTCGCAGATGTCGGCCCGAATGAACCGGTAGCGGTCCTGAAACCGCTCCTGGATATCGGCCAGGCTTTCCGGGTTGCCGGCGTAGGTCAGCTTGTCGACGTTGACCACGCACCCTGAAAAACCGGATTCCGTCAGAAGATAGCGAATGAAATTCGATCCGATGAAGCCGCAGCCCCCGGTCACCAGGATGGTGCGAAGCGGAGAGGTTTGAATGTCGGTTTTCATAATTCGACCATCATAGGATAGATCCGGATCCGCTTCAACTCAAAAGATGGCAAAAGATTGCGAAGTTCCACTCCCCGGCCGGCCGGCAACAAGAAATAAGTTGAATCCAAGCGATAGCCGTGGTACTAAAATCTATAATGTTTCCAAACTAGTACTTAACTTTAAATACATATCAGGCCGGTTGCTCATGCAACATCACCACGTCAGTGCCGGGAGTTATTTCGTCGGGCCCAACCAGCCGATTTTGTTGGAGGCCTATCTCGGGACCTGCGTCGGGGTCGCTATGGTGGATGCGCATGCGGGCGTTGGAGGACTCGCCCACTTTCTGCTTCCCGAGCCGGTCTCGCTGCAGAGCGCTTTTCAACCTGAGAAGTACGCCGCCAGCGGCATGCCGGTCTTCCTTGAGGCGCTTTACGCTGCCGGCGCCCATCGCGACAACCTCCACGCCACCATGGCGGGCGGGGCGCTGGTCGGACCGTTGGATGACCTCGATATCAACCTCGATATCGGTGGCCGAACAGCAGAAGTAGTTGAAACAATTCTAAAAGCCGAATGTATTCCGATTAACAAGGCCGAGACCGGGGGCGTCTTTTCCTGCTGCATCAAGCTCGATATGCGGCAATGGGATTGCTGCATCGATCCGTCCGGCGTGGAGCGGATGGAGGCTCCGCAGGCCGCGAAGCTTCCGTCGCCGGGAGAAATCGAGCAGATCGCCGAAGGGCTTCAGCCCGTTCCGCAGGCCGCGCTGAAAATCATGCGGCTGATGGATGAGGAAGAATACGACATACGAATTCTGGCGGCGGAGTTGCGGAAGGATCAGGTCCTGAGCGCGCGCACCTTGCAGTTGGCCAACTCGGTGATGTTCTCCACTCGCCATCGAATCGAATCCATCGACCATGCCCTGATGCATCTCGGGGTGAACCTGGTCATGAAATTCGTGATCGCCGCGGCGGTGGACGGTTTCTTCTCCCAGTCGGGCATGGGCTACTCGCTTTGCAAGGGCGGTTTATACCACCATGCCGTGGGGGTTGCGGTGATCGCCGATAAGCTCGCGCGCCTGACGGGGGCGGCCAAGCCGGGGCTGGCCTATGCCGCCGGCCTCCTGCACGATATCGGCAAGGTCGTGCTGGACCAGTTCGTCGGTGCCGCCTATCCGCTTTTTTATCGCAAACTGATCGAGGAGCAGACGACCGATTTTACCCAGGCTGAACAGGCGCTTTTCAACACCACGCACCCGGCGGTCGGCTTCGACTTGGCGCAGCGCTGGTCCTTTCCGGATTCGCTCGCGGAGGCTATCCGCTGCCATCACGAGCCGGAGGCAGGCAGCCGCTATCGGGGGCTGGACGGCCTGGTGTTCCTGGCCAACCTGCTCATGTCGCGCTTCCGCGCCGGCCTGGAAATCGGACGGCATGCGACCCACACCCTGGCGCCGCGGCTGGCGGCCATCGGCCTTACGCCAAGCCAGCTGCCGCAGATCGTGGATATGATCCCCATGGATGTGTTTGAGGCCTCGCCGCAGATCGTGGATATGATCCCCATGGATGTGTTTGAGGCCTCCCCGCTGGCGGCCATTACCCGTGGATGAAGAGGCATTCGGAGCCCGGCGCTCCGACCGGACGTATTATTACGGCGCGCTGCGGCCGCAAAACCACCCCGCCGATGAGTGATATGGCCGCATTGAACATATTTTATTACCGGAGTAATGGTGGCAAAAAACCGAACAGATAGGAGCGAACCGACGCAGGAGCTGTTGCGACGACTTCCGGCCGTCGACCGGCTGCTGGAGCTCGCCCGGGCCGAGGCCT
>JALOPB010000287.1 GCA_025454115.1 Desulfobacterales bacterium
GGCCTTGTCCAGCAGGATATTTCCGTGCTGGTTAACAATACCTTTCAGGTGACCACCAGCGCGATCATTGTAGCCCTAAAGCTGGCGCATATGACCCGGTGCGCCAAAAAAAGCGAGACCGTGTTATAGGTGGATGGTGATCAACGCACCTACCCCCCCCGCGGATGATTCGGTTCAGATTAGAAAAGATTTAACCAAGGGGACAGGCTCAGCTGCCTGATGGAGTTGATTACGGTCCCCGAATCAATGCCTTTGATCAGTTAAATCAACACCCCCTTACACTGAAGCCAGGATTCGATATAGGCACGCAGTATAAACCTGAGCATAGGGTAAGCGGTATTGCGTGGACGATTTTGCGGTTTATCTTTTGACGACTCTAAAAACAACAATCGCAATGCAACTGGAAAAAAATAGAGGGGGTGATGCATGACAGACAACCAGACCGCATGTGAACTATGTATTCCGAAGGACGTTGTGGTGGAAAATGAACTTGCCTTCGTTCGGTATGACGACAGCTCTCTTAGCAAGGGGCATGTGCTTGTGATACCGAAGCGGCACGTTGCCAATTTTTTCGACATGACCACCGCAGAAAAGCACGCCATCCTATCGCTTCTGGATCAGGCAAAGAAGATAATGGATGAAAAGCATGCACCGGATGGTTACAATATCGGTGCAAACATCGGGAAAGCGGGCGGTCAGTCCAGGATGCATGTCCATGTGCACCTGATACCGCGTTATCAAGGCGATGTTTTGGACCCAAGGGGAGGCGTCCGCTGTGTTTTGTCAGGAAAATGTCTCGGCTGAACATTGAACATGCTTTCCAGACCAACAGAAAGCCCAACCAGATTTGAATCAATCGATCGTGCAAAATCTGCTGCAAGTTGTCTCTTTGTTTCTAAGATTAGGTGCAACCGCCTTCGGTGGCCCTGCCGCTCACATTGCCATGATGCACGATGAGGTTGTAAAACGGCGCAAGTGGCTTAACGATCAGGAGTTTCTCGATCTGGTAGGAGCCACAAACCTGATCCCGGGACCCAATTCCACGGAGATGGCCATTCACATCGGATTTCTGCGTGCAAGTTGGGCCGGACTTGTCGTTGGGGGCGCGTGTTTCATAGTCCCTGCCATGGTAATTGTAATGATTCTCGCCTGGGCATACGTTCACTTCGGGACCACCCCTCAGGCTGAGTGGCTGCTATACGGCGTTAAGCCCGTGGTTATCGCGATTATCGGGCAGGCGCTTTGGGGCCTTGGGCAGAAGGCTGTTAAAGATTTATTGATGGCGATAGTCGGCGTGCTGGTCATTGCGCTATATTTTCTTGGTTTCAATGAAATCCTCCTGCTTTTTGCCGCAGGTTTTACGGTTATGCTCGTCTGCAACTTCCAAAGGCTCCGTGGCCAAACTATGGGGTTGTTTATCGTTCCGTTAGCAGGCGCTGGGCTTTTGCCCCAGGCATCTGCATCGTTCGGCCTTCCTCTATTGTTTCTTACGTTTCTCAAAATCGGCTCTGTGCTCTATGGCAGTGGATACGTTCTGCTGGCCTTCCTGCGTGCAGATTTTGTTGTCCGTCTCGGTTGGCTCACCGACCAGCAGTTGCTGGATGCCATCGCCATCGGTCAAGTTACGCCTGGCCCGGTATTCACGACGGCGACATTCCTCGGGTATCTACTTGGTGGAACATCCGGAGCACTAATCGCTACCCTCGGGATTTTTTTACCTTCTTTCATTTTCGTTGCGATTTCAAATCCGCTGATTCCCAGGATGCGAAAATCGGTTTGGATCCGCAGCATGTTGGATGGCATCAACGTAGCTTCTCTGGGGTTGATGGGTGCCGTGAGCTGGCAGTTGGGTGTCGCATCGTTAATTGACCCTCTCACCATAGCAATCGCTTCTGCTTCACTGTTTATGTTAATCCGATTCAAGATAAACTCGACTTGGCTGATTGTTGGAGGAGGGTTGCTTGGATTGTTATTCAAGGCTTTGTGACCGGAAAGGTGTTTTTTTCTCAGCATAGTTCTTTGATTCGACCTCGGCGATTGATCCAAACGCGGGGGGGGTTTCTGTACTTGATGGTTTTGGTCAACAAATCGCAAACCAATAATAATTCTGAAATTTTTTTCAGTTCATTGCTATCTGCCATTACGCCTGGGCACCAAAAAAACTCTCGAATGGGTGGTGATTCGGATCAACCCACTCAAGATCTGCGGGGCCATGCCGTTCTTCGACCAGCGGCGTCAGGGTGCATCCTTCGGCCCGCATTCATGCCGACCCGGGATTTGACTTGGAACCCGCTATTCGAAGATGCTCACATCCCCCGCGCCGCGGCGGATGATCTGGGGGGTGTCGTCGATCAGGGATACGACGCTGGACGGCTCGCCGGAGACCGGGCTGCCGTCGATGACGGCATCCACCTGCTTGGCGAAGTGATCATGGATCAGCGAGGCGTCGTGGAAGCTCCCTCCCTCGGCGGTGGTGGCGCTGGTGGTGATGATCGGGTGGCCGAGCTCGCGCACCAGCGATAGGCAGATCGGGTTGTCGGGGACACGGATGCCGGCGGTTTTGCGCTTGGTCAGCATGATCTTGGGCACCAGCCGGGAGCCTTCCAGGATGAACGTGTAGGGGCCCGGCAGCAGGCGCTTCATGGTGCGATAGGCATAGTTGGAGACTTTGGCGTACTGGCTGATGTTGGTCAGATCCGAGCAGATGAAACTAAACGGTTTGCTCTTGTCGCGGCGTTTCAGCTGGTAATACGAATGAGCCGAAGCTGCGGATTTTGCGGATTGATGTTGACGATCATGGAGTTGCCCTTCCTATTAAAGCGCCTTATTCTATATCACGAAGCGCTACGAAGTCAATGCAAACATTCTGGTAATTAGCTGAAATAGAATGACATTTTGTTTAGTCCAAGCGCCGCGCCGGCTTCCAAATAATGATTGCCAAACGCTCGACCATCTGTTATTCGTGGGCACACTTTTTCATCTTGGTACAGGAGGAGTTCGATGCCGAATCCGCTGCTGCAGGAAGCCTATTCTTTCGACGATCTGCTGCTGCTGCCCAGCTATTCCGATGTATTGCCCAAGGATGTAACGGTCAATACCCGCCTGACCCGGCGCATTCAGCTCAATGTTCCGATCGTTAGCGCCGCCATGGATACCGTCACCGAGGCGGATACCGCCATCAGCATGGCCCGGGAGGGCGGTCTGGGTTTCATCCATCGGAACCTGGAGATCAAGGTCCAGGCCATGGAGGTCGATAAGGTCAAAAAGTCGGAAAGCGGCATGATCGTCGACCCGGTCACCATCCATCCCGACCAGAAGGTGGCTGAGGTGCTGACGCTCATGGAGCAATACCGGATATCGGGCGTGCCGGTCGTCAAGGGCGACCAGCTGGTCGGCATCGTGACCAATCGCGACTTGCGGTTTGAGTCCGATATGGAAAAGAAGGTCTCGGAGGTCATGACCAAGGACCATCTCGTGACCGTCACCGAAGGAATCGGGCTGGAGGAGTCGAAAAAACTCCTGCACCAGCACCGCATCGAGAAACTGCTGGTGGTCGACAAAAAAGGGCGGCTGACCGGCCTGATCACCATCAAGGACATTGAGAAAATCAAGAAATACCCCAACGCCAGCAAGGACGGCCTGGGGCGCCTGCGGGTCGGCGCCGCGGTGGGGGTCGGGCCGGACATGGAGGAGCGCGCCGAAGCCCTGCTCAAGGCCGGCGCAGACATCCTCCTGATCGACACGTCGCATGGGCATTCCAAGAACGTCATCGACGCGGTCAAGCGCCTGAAGCTCACCTTCAAAGATGTCGAGGTGATCGCCGGCAATGTCGCCACGGCGGAAGGGACGCGGGACCTCATCAAAGCCGGCGTCGATGCGGTTAAAATCGGCATCGGTCCCGGATCCATCTGTACGACCCGGGTGGTGGCCGGGGTGGGGGTGCCCCAGTTGACGGCTATCATGAACTGCCGGCCCGTTTCGGAGAAAACGGGGGTGCCGCTCATCGCCGACGGCGGCATCCGCTTTTCGGGCGACCTCACCAAAGCGATCGGCGCGGGCGCCCACACGGTCATGATCGGTGGGCTTTTCGCCGGCACCGAGGAAAGCCCGGGCGAATTGATCCTCTATCAGGGCCGCAGCTATAAGGTCTACCGGGGAATGGGTTCGATCGAGGCCATGAAGAAGGGCAGCAAGGACCGTTACTACCAGGGCGACGACAGCGAAGGCGATAAGCTCGTGCCGGAGGGGATCGTCGGTCGGGTGCCCTACCGCGGGTCGCTGCAAGCCAACATCTTCCAGTTGGTGGGCGGGTTGAAGGCCGGCATGGGCTATTGCGGCTGCGGCTCCCTGGAGGAATTGAGGGACAAGGCGCGCTTCATTAAAATTTCGGCCGCCGGCATCCGTGAATCGCACGTGCACGATGTGATCATCACGAAAGAAGCACCCAACTACCGACTCGAATAGGCGGTGCGGCCGGAGGCCCAGGCTCGGCGTTGCACTTCGTCCCGCGCTCGCTGCGGCGTGCAGGGAGCACGCCTCGCTCGGCGGTACTCGTGCGCCTTGATCCTGGGCCTCGGGCCACACCGCCGCTTAAACTCCTGGATGCCGAAGCCATTTCCTGAATCCGGCGCGATCTTTTTCTTTACATTCAGCTCGATCCCTGAGAAGATTTCAGGTGAGTTGAACCCGCCTCCGCCTGGAAGCCCGAGGCGTCCAGGGAGAGCATCGGCGGCCCCTTGTCAGCGAGCATCCGCATTCATCAGGACCTGATTCTCTGCATCCGGTGCGTTTCATAGGACATCCATGACCGACTTCGTACATCTGCATGTCCACACCCAGTACAGCCTGCTGGACGGGGCGATCCGGATCGACGATCTGATCAAACGCACGGCCGATTATGGCATGCCGGCGGTCGCGACCACCGACCATGGCACCTTATTCGGCGCCGTCGAGTTTTACGAAAAGGCGAGCAAGGCCGGCATCCAGCCGATCATCGGCTGCGAGATGTACATCGCCCCGCGCAGCCGCTTCGATAAAAACCCGGCCGACAACCGCGAGCTCTGCCACGTCATCCTGCTGGCCGAAAACCAGGAAGGCTATCGCAATCTGTGCCGGCTGGCGACGGCCGCTCAGCTGGAGGGTTTTTACTACCGGCCGCGGATCGACCGGGAGCTTCTCAAGGAGTGCACCCGCGGCCTGATCGGGATGTCGGCCTGCCTGCACGGCGAAATTCCGCGCCGGATCATGGAGGGCCGGCTGGAGCAGGCCGACCAGGCCGCGCGGAATTACCTGGAGATGTTCGGCGAAAACCGCTTCTTTCTCGAGATTCAAAACAACGGCATCGACGAGCAGGAACGGGTCAACGCGGCGCTGATCGACATGAGCCGGCGGCTGTCGATCCCGCTCGTGGCGAGCAACGACTGCCACTATCTCTCGCGCGAAGACGTCCGCGCCCACGACGTGCTGCTGTGCATTCAAACCGGCAAGACCATCCATGACGCGGAGCGGCTCAAGTTCCGCACCGACCAGTTGTATTTCAAGCCGGCCTCCGAGATGGCGGCGTATTTCAAGGATACTCCGGAGGCGCTCGCGCACACGGCGGAGATCGCGCGACGCTGCCGCCTGGAGTTCGATTTTAAAACCTATCATTTTCCCCGATTCGACACCCACGGCCAGCAGACCGCCGATGAACTCTTCGAGCGCAAGGCGCACGAGGGATTTGAGCGGGTCATGCGGCGGGTGCGCGCCAAGAATCCCGGGGCGGACGAGGCCGTTTACCAGGAGCGGCTGGATTATGAAATCCGGATGATCCAGGAGATGGGTTTTCCGAGCTATTTCCTGATTGTTTCCGATTTCATCCGTCATGCCAAGAAAAGCGGCATCCCCGTCGGTCCCGGACGGGGATCGGCTGCCGGCAGCCTGGTCGCCTACAGCCTGGGCATCACCGATCTGGACCCCATCGTGCACGGTCTGATCTTCGAGCGTTTTCTGAACCCCGCCCGCAAGAGCATGCCGGACATCGACGTCGACTTCTGCATCGACGGCCGCGAAGACGTCTACAAATACGTCGTAGATCGCTACGGCGGCGGGGACTACGTGGCCCAGATCATCACCTTCGGAAAGCTCAAGACGCGGGCGGTGATTCGGGACGTCGGCCGTGCGCTCGACATCCCGCTGCCGGAGGTGGACGCCATCGCCAAGCTGGTGCCCGACGTGCTCAACATCGGTCTGGACGACGCTCTGGATCGAGAGCCGCGGCTGCGGGAGCTGGTGGAGAAAAAGCCGGAATACGGCGATCTCATTCGGATCTGCCGGGTGCTGGAGGGTCTGCCGCGCCACGCCTCGACCCACGCCGCCGGGGTGGTGATCTCCGACCGCCCGCTGGTGGAGTACTTGCCACTGTTCCGGGGCAAGAAGGGCGAAGTCGTCACCCAGTTCGACATGAAGATCGTGGAGAAGATCGGGCTGGTCAAGTTCGATTTCCTCGGGCTGCGCAACCTGACCGTCATCGCCACTGCATTGGACATCATCCGCCGCCAGGGCCAGACGCCGCCGGACCTTGAAAACATCGCGCTCGACGACGCCGCCACCTACCGGCTGCTCGCCGCCGGCGACACCACCGGGGTTTTCCAGCTGGAAAGTTCGGGCATGAAGGATTTGCTGGTGCGGCTCAAGCCCGAATGCTTCGCGGACGTGGTGGCGCTGGTGGCACTGTACCGCCCCGGCCCCATGGAAAGCGGCATGATCGACGACTATGTGGACCGCAAGCACGGCCGCAAAGCCGTCAGCTACCTGGTGCCGCAGCTGGCGCCGATTCTCGAGGAAACTTACGGAGTCATCGTCTACCAAGAGCAGGTCATGAAGATCGCCAGCGTCCTGGCCCGCTACAGCATGGCGGACGCCGACGACCTGCGCAAGGCCATGGGCAAGAAGATCACCGAGATCATGGCGGCCCATCGGGAGCGCTTCATCCAGGGCGCGACGG
>JALOPB010000039.1 GCA_025454115.1 Desulfobacterales bacterium
CCCCAGCGGGCACTCCTGCTCGCAGGCGCCGCAGGTGGTGCAGGACCAGATTTCGTCTTCGCTGTAAATACCGCCGATCAGAGCGGCGGATTCGGCGGGGGTTCGGCCCCAAAGCGGGTAGAGCTTGAAGCACCAGTCGCGCGCCTTGATGGAGATGAACCGCGGCGAGAGCGGGCGCTGGACGCGGTTGGCCGGACAGCGGTCCGAGCACCGGCCGCAGTCGGCGCAGGAGTAGAAATCCAGCATGTGCTTCCAGGTGAAGTCTTCAAATTGCTTCACCCCGAAGGATTTGAGTTCGTCGAGCTTGCTCTCGTCCACGCCATGACGCACGGGCTTCACGGTACCGGGGTCCAGGCGCATGAAAAAGACGTTGAAAAGCGATGTGATCACATGGAAATGCTTGCCCATCGGCAGGAAGCACAGAAAGAAGAAAAACGTCAGGTGGATCGTGTAAGCCGTAAGGTGCAATCCCTGCAGCGCCGGCAGCGACGCACCGGCCAGCAAGTGGCGGAAGAACCATCCCAGCGTCAAGGGGGACAGGAAGTGGGTCGGCTGGCCCTGGGCGGCCTGGGCCGCGACCAGGCTGGCGTCGAACAGGCTTTCGCTGACGAGCAGGGTGCAGATGAGCCCCAGCACGAAGATGGCCTCCGGCGTGTGGTCCTTACCGTAGCGCTCGGGAACGGCGTAACGCGCCGGTTTGAACGCCAGGCGCCGGACGGCGAGGATCACCGCGCAGACGAAGACGGCCGTGCCGGCATAGTCCTTGAGAACGCTGTAAAGGTGACCGAACACGCCGCTGAACCCCGGCAGGGTAAACCCGTCGACGAACCCGAGGATGACCAGCTGGGTGGATCGGGCGGCGAGCGTCAGAAAGCCGAAGAAGACGATGATGTGCAGCACGCCGGCCAGCAGGTAGCGCGGGTGCCGCCACTGGGCGAGCCAGACTTTCAGCACGGCCCGGATGCGCTCCGGATAGCGGTTGAAGCGCGGATCCGGAGCCGCCTTCAGCAGCGGTGTGATGCGATGCCTTATGATATAGGCGAAGACCCCGATCCCCACCAGCGGAATGAGGATGAAAAGAATCTTCGCCGGAATTCCAAGAAACGTCGCGGTAGCGGGAGCGATCAGGGCCGGCTGCATATTACTCCTTTCCAGTTCGGGCGGCGGCGGGTCTGGATCCGGGTTCGGCCCGCCACGGCATACGGGTTACCGACCGCTTGCCTGCCTTTCACGGGCAAGACGGTCCGCTCCGTCTCAGGCGCCCGCCTTGACCGACGGCCGGGCGTCCATAAGCGGTTGTCGTATAGCATGAATAGTGCTTCCGGACAATGGGGATCGCCGGTGCGAACGCACTATTTCCCGCCGAAGGCGTCCTCCGGAATGTCCACGGCGGCGCTGTTCGCGTTCAAGATGGCCTTCATCTTGCCGAAGGTCACCGGCAGGATCGTGTGCGTGAAAAATTCGATGTTCTTGATCTGGCCCTCGTAGAAAAGAGCATCCTTCTCCTTGACGCCGGCAGCCAGCTTTTCGGCGGCAATACGCGCCCGCCACAACAGCATCCACGCCATTACCATGTCCCCGCACACGTCGAGGAACGGCTGGGCGAAGGCAAACGCCGTGAGCGCCTTGTCGGACATGGCGCTGGCGCCGATGTGCATGGCGACTTCCGCCAGCTTGTTGATCATCTTCTCAACGTTCTCGGCGAAGGGCGCCGTTCGCGGAACGGCCTTGGCGGCGGCCAGCACGGCCTGAATCTCGCCCAGCAGATCCATCATCGGCTGGCCTTTGTTCTGGCCCAGCTTGCGGCCCAGCAGATCCATGGCCTGAATGCCGTTCGTGCCTTCGTAGATGGGCGTGATCCGGCAGTCGCGCAGCAGTTGTTCCATGGGGTATTCGCGAATATAGCCGTAACCACCATAAACCTGGATGCCCAGATGACAGACCTCGCAGGCCTTCTCCGTCACGTAGCCTTTGGCGATGGGGATCAGAAAATCGATCATGCCCTGGTACTTGGCCTGCTCCTCGGGCCGCTCGGCGGTGGCTTTGCGGTCCTCCAGATGGCCGACATAATAGAGCAGGCTGCGCATGCCTTCGACGTAGACCTTCATCACCATCAACATGCGCCGCACATCCGGGTGCTGGATGATGGGAACCGAGGGGGCGCTCTTCTCCAGGACTTTGAGCAGATGGCGTCCCTGGATGCGCTCGCGCGCGTAGTTCACGGCGTACATATACGCCGGACTCGCGCAGGCCAGCCCCTGTGTCCCGACCAGCAGCCGGGCCTCGTTCATCATCAGGAACATGGCGCGCATGCCCTTGTTTTCTTCGCCAAGCAGCGTCCCCCGGCAGTGGCCCTTGCTGCCGAGCGCCATGGAGCAGGTGGCGTTGCCGTGGATCCCCATCTTCTCTTCAATGCCGGTGCAGACGATGTCGTTCGGCTCGCCGAGGCTGCCATCGTCGTTCACCCAGATTTTAGGCACCAGGAAGAGCGAGATTCCGGCGGTTCCGGCCGGTGCGCCCTCGATGCGCGCCAGAACGGGATGGATGATGTTCTCGGCCAGATCGTGCTCGCCGGAGGAGATGAAAATCTTGTTGCCGGTGATGGAGTAGGTGCCGTCCGGATTTTTTACCGCCGAGGTGGTGAGGGCGCCGACATCGGATCCGGCCTCGGGTTCGGTCAGCAACATGGTGCCGGTCCAGTGGCCGGTGTACATTTTTTTCAGGAAAAGTCTTTTCTGTTTTTCCGTTCCGAAATGCTCCACCAGTTTTCCCGCGCCGTGGGTAAGCCCGGCATACATCATAAAGGCGAAGTTGCCGCCGTTCAGGTAGTCGGCGGCGGCCATGGCCACTGCCCGCGGCATGCCCTGTCCGCCCCACTCGATATCTTCGGTCATGGCGAGCCATTCACCTTCCTTGAAGGCTTTCCAGGCCTTGTGAAAAGACTCGGGCACCGTGACCCTGCCGCTTTCGAACCGCGCCCCCTGACGATCTCCGTCTTTCTGAGTCGGCATGATTTCTTTGACGGCAAGGTTACGTGCTTCGGCGACGATGAGGTCTACCGCCTTGCGGTTGAATTCCGCAAAACGCTCGTGCCGGGACAGTTCGTCCACTTTTAACTGTTCGTGAAGAACGAAATCCACATCCCGGCGGTCGGCAATCAGTTGAGCCATTTCTCTTCTCTCCTTTCAGATCTTCTCAGATAAGCGTTCGGGCACACCGATCCCCTTGATAAAAAGATCCACCAGAGGATCGGCCATGGAAGTCAAGTCGTAGCTGCGGCCGGCGTGCAGCCAAGCGCCGATGGTCTCGCCCACCGCGCCGAGGATGAGGCGCTTGACCAGACTCAGGTAGATGTCACGGCGGATCAGCCCGGCCTGCTGGCCCTCCTCTACGATATCGGAAATGATATCGTGGTACATCTTGCCCATCTCCCGAATTTGCTCTTCGGCCAGCCGGCTGATCTGGTGGGTCTCGACGTGATAGACGATCGCCATGTCCGGGTCGCGCTGGAATTCGCCCAGGTGCACGCGAACGAGATTGCGCAGCTTATCGAGACTGTCCGCGCCGCGGCCGACCTCCTCATGGAAGCAGTCGAAGACCTGTTTGGCTTTGAAGCCGAAAAAATGGACCAGAATGTCGTCCTTGTTTTTGAAGTAAAGGTAGATGGTCCCGTCCGCCACACCGGCTTCCTTGGCGATCTGGGAAACGGTGGATTGACGAAAACCCTGGCGGGCGAATATCTTGACGGCTGCTTCAAGAATCCGATGATACTTTGAATTCCTGTCTTTGGTTTCCTGTGAGTCCATAAGCGTCTTCAGATAAATGAATGAATATTCATTCATTTATCAGCTCCTGAAAGCGATGTCAAGAACGTATTCATTAAAATTTTTTTAATTTATTTTAAGATAGTTGCATTTTTATATGGTCTGACTTTTTCAATTTAGCAGACATTAATAAATATGAATATACATTCACCATAATTGGATATAGAATCTGTATTGCATAGAGAGTTGAATGCATGGAATCGAAACGTTAGGAAAGAAAAAACCTCACCGATCAGCACAAAATCGGTGAGGTTTTCCTATTTTAGAATGAGAGATGACGATAGTTAATGTTTTGCTTTAAGCCTATCCGCTCTGAAGGTCAGATTTTCGAAACGATAGAGTCAGGCAACACTGGGTCTCGGCAGCATGCCGGCTCGCTCGGCGATCTCCGGAACCCGGTGCTCCCATTCGATCGCCATTAAATGAACGCCGGCGACTCCCTTCATTTCCTTGAGCTCGGCGATTTGATCGAGCGTGATCTTGATGCCCTCTTCCGCCTGCTTGTCCCGGGCGACACCCTGGAGACGGGCGATGATGTCGTCAGGAACGTCCATGCCCGGCACCTTGGCCTTCATATACTTGGCCATACCCAGGCTCTTCATGGGTGTGATGCCGGCCAGAATGAAGACCTTTTCGGTCAGGCCCATGTCATTGGCCTGGCGGATGAATTCGCGGAATTTGGGCATGTTGTAAATGCATTGGGTCTGGATGAAGTCGACACCGGCCTTGACTTTCTTGGCCAAGCGATGAACCCGCCATTCGAATGGGTCGGCGAAGGGATTGGAGGCGGCGCCGATAAAAATCTGGGGCTTTCCATCCACCTCGGAGCCGCTCAGGAACTTGCCCTCGTCGCGCATCTGCTTGACCATGCCGATCAGCTGCATCGAGTCGATGTCGAAAACCCCTTTGGCGGTGGGATGATCGCCGAACTGGCAGTGGTCGCCGGACAGACAGAGCATGTTTCGGATGCCCAGGGCGGAGGCGCCGAGAATGTCGGCTTGCATAGCCAACCGGTTGCGGTCGCGGCAGACCATCTGATAGTTGGGTTCAATGCCCTCCTGGATCAAGAGAAGGCTGGCGGCCCAGCTGGCCATACGCACCACGGCGGTCTGATTATCAGTGATGTTCACGGAATCCACTCGGCCCTTCAGATGCGCGGCCTTCTTGCGCACCTCGTCGGCATGAGCGCCCCGTGGCGGGCCCAACTCGCCGGTAAAGGCAAAATGTCCAGCTCGCAATACTTTTTCCAGATTGCTTCCCGATTTCATATGTGCACCCTTCCGACCATGTTTGGATTGAGTAAGATCAGACGTCAGGCTTTGGCTTTTTCCGGTTTCTTGTAGCCGGGCTGGAGCAGCGTCCGCGGTATGGTATCTTTCCATTCCTGCGGAGACGACAGCTCCAGGATGCAGTCCAGGCGGCCCTGAGCTTTCAGGCGGTCATAAATCGCGTTCCAGGCGCAGGGCTGGTCCGCGCTGATCTCGCAGCTGCCCTTGTTGGTCCCGCCGCAGGGCCCGTTGTAAAGGCCCTTGGCGCACATCGTCACCGGACAGATCCCTCCGGTGAGGCCGAGTACGCAGCGCCCGCAGGACCGGCAGCGCTCCTCGTACCAGCCGACATCCTGGTTGACGGCCAGCCCGCAGGTGTCGACGGCCGGAAATACCGGCTTGTTCGGGAAACGCTCGGCCAAAAACTGGATGCCGACCCCGCAGGCCATGGAAACAAGGGCGTCATAGTCGCCCACCGTCTTGTCCAACTGGGCCAGGTACTCTCGATCGCATTGGCGCTCAAGGGTGGTCGACCCCAACTCGACGGGGTTGTCCTTGAGCCGCCGCCCCATCTCGATCTCGGCCGCCAGGACCGCCACTTCCTTTTCACCGCCGGCCAGGCATACGGCTACACACGTACCGCAGCCCACCAACAGGATTTTCTTGTAATCCTTGGTCAGATCCATGATCTCATCAAACGGTTTGCGCTTGGCTACAATCATTATATGCCTCCAGTGTGGCTAATTGCCCTTAGGCTTTTGTTTCAGCGGATTCGGGCCGAGCTTGCGGATGTGCTCGGTCATTTCGGTGGCATAGGCTGCAAAGGTCGGCCCCTCGCCGGAAGACAGGTTGTACATCCGCACCCGGTCGGATTCCAGCCCGATCTCTTGCAGCAGCGCGCGCACGTGGTTGACGCGCTCGCGGCAGCGCAGGTTGCCTTCGTTGTAATGGCAGGTTCCCTCCAGGCAACCGACGCAGTAAACCCCGTCGGCACCCTTCTGGATCGCCTGCAGCATGTGGATCACGTCCACCTTGCCGGTACAGGGTACCAGAATAATCTTGACGTTGTGGGGGTAGTTCAAGCGCATCGAACCTGCCAGGTCCGCGGCCGAATACCCTCAATATTCGCAGCAGAAAGCAATAATGTTGGGTTCGAACTCGGGCATCAGGCCACCTCCTCGCTCAGCAGCGCCTCGATCTTGCAGATTAGCTGGTCATCTTCATAGTAGCTCAGGCCGATGGCCTGCCGTGGGCAGACCGCCGTGCACACGCCGCATCCATGGCACAGGGCCTCGTTGATCTCGACAACTTTTTCCGACGAGTTGAACTGCGGAACGCCGAACGGACAGGACCGCACGCACGTCAGGCACTTGACACAGTGGTCGGTATCCAGCTTGGCGGTGATGGCGGACAGCTTGACCACATCCTTGGACAGCAGGGTCGCTGCCCGTGACGCCGCGGCCTGGGCCTGGGCGATGGTCTCGGATATCAGCTTGGGGCCGTGGGCTGTTCCGCAGAGATAGACGCCTTCGCTCGGCATGTCCACCGGCCGAAGCTTGACGTGCGCTTCGATGAAAAATCCTTCCGGGTTGCGGTTGAGTTTCATGATGCCGCTGATGTCGGATGTGTCTGCCGCCGCCATACCGGCGCTCAGCACCAGGCGGTCGGCCAGGATCTCCATATCCCGCTGCAGCACGTGGTCCTTCACCCGCACGGCGATGCCGTCCGCGCCGGCGGTCGCCAGAGGTGCCGCCTGGGGCTCAAATCGGATGAAGATCACGCCCTGCTTGCGGGCTTCGGTGTAGAAGTTCTCCAGAAGCCCATATGTGCGCATGTCGCGGTAGAGAACGTAGACCTGGGCCTCGGGGTTGATCCGTTTCAAGTGCAGGGCGTTTTTGACCGCGCTCTGGCAGCAGATGCGCGAGCAGTTTTCATTCTGTTCGTTGCGCGACCCCACGCACTGAATCATGACCACACTTTGCAGGTCTCCGGCCTTCTTTTTTTCGAGCAGGTCGCCGAACTCCACCTGGGTCATCACCCGGGGGTCTTGGCCATAAAGGTATTCCGTGGGCCGGTATTCGCCGGCGCCGGTCGCTACGACGATGGCACCGTGCGTGATGGTCTGGGGGCTGCCCTCCGTGCCGGTTTGCACCGTGGTAACGAAGTTGCCCTTGAAACCCTCGAAACCGGCGATGCGGGTATTGGTGAAGACCTGGATGTGTGCGTGGCCCCTGACCTCCCCGATCAGCTGTTTCACATAGGCCTGGATATCGGCGCCCTCGATGGTGTGATGCAGGCGTCGCGCAAAGCCGCCCAGTTCGATGTCTTTTTCAACCAGGGCCACCGGGAAACCCTGTCGAGCCAGGGCGAGCGAGGCGTTCATGCCGGCAATGCCGCCGCCGATGACGAGCGCGCGTTTGGTGATCGACACCTCTTTCGTCTTAAGGGTCTTCAGCGTGGCGGCGCGCGCGACCGACATACGCACCAGATCGCGCGCCTTGCGGGTGGCGGCTGCATGGTCGCCGGAATGCACCCAGGAGTCCTGGTTACGGATATTGGCCATCTCGAACAGATACGGGTTCAGCCCGCAGGCCTCCAGGGTCTCCATGAACATCGGCGCGTGCGTCTTGGGACTGCAGGACGCCACCACCACGCGATTGAGCTTGTGTTCCTTGATCTTCTCCTTGATTTTCTCCTGGGTGTCCTGGCTGCAGGTGAAAAGGTTTTCATCGGCGAAAACCACGCCAGGCAGAGCCTCGGCGTATTGGCGAATGGCGGGAACGTCCACCACCCCACCGATGTTGATGCCACAATTGCAGACGAAAATCCCGATGCGCGGGGCTTCCTCGGTGACATCCAGTTCCTCGGGAAGCTGAATCTTCTTGATGTCCGCACCCCGCGCCTCGGCCAGGTTCACGGCGGCCATGGCCGCCGCGGCGCTGGCTTCGGTGACGGACGCCGGAATGTCCTTGGGACCCTGGAACACGCCGCAGGCATACACACCGGGCCGCGAGGTTTCGACCGGTTTAAAGACCTCCGAATCGCTGAACCGGGAGGACTTCAGCTCCACTCCCAGCCGCCCGGCCAGATCGACCGTGTCCTTGGAGATCTGCAGCCCCACGGAGAGCACGACCATGTCGTACTCCTCGATCTGAAGCCCGCCGGACTCGTCCACGTAACGCAACGACAGGTTGCCGGTCTCTGGCAGGACATCGACCGAGTGCACCCGCGAGCGCACGAAGCGGATGCCGTCCCGGATGGCGCGGTTGTAATATTTCTCGTAGTCCTTGCCAAAGCTGCGGATGTCCATGTTAAAAATGGTGCAATCCAGTCCGCCGTGGGCGTGCTCCTTGGCAATCATGGCATCTTTCATGGCGTACATGCAGCACACCGAGGAGCAGTAGCTGTTGCCGCACTGGTTGGTGTCGCGCGAGCCGATGCACTGCAGCCAGGCGATGCGCTTGGGTTCCGAGTCGTCCGAAAGCCGTTTGAGATGCCCCATGGTGGGTCCGGTGGCGCTCAGGATACGCTCGAATTCCAGACTCGTCAGCACGTTGGGACTCGTGCGGTAGTGATAGATGTTCTCGAGGTGGGAGGGATCATAGGGATCGGAGCCCGGGCACAGGATCACCGAGCCAACCTTAATTTCCAAAGTTTCGGGCACCTGGGTATGGTCCACCGCCTTGGCCAGGCAGGCCTTGACGCACTGGTAGCACTCCGAGCAGATCCCGCAGCGCAGGCAGCGTTGCGCCTCGCTGCGCGCCTCGGTCTCGTCGTAGCCGAAGGAGACCTCCAGGAAGTTGCACTCGCGCGCGGCCGGGTCCAGACAGCGCACCGTCACCCGGGAGTGCTTGGCTTCCCCGGCTGTTTCCGGTTTGACGTGCTCCCACTCCTTCTCTCGGCCTTCGCGCAGGTCCAGCCCGTTGATGTAGCGGTGGATGCTCTCGGCCGCCTCCTTGCCGCTCGCCACGGCCTCGACCACCGACTTAGGACCGTAAAAGGCATCGCCGCCGGCAAACACCCCTTCGATGTTGGTCTGCAGCGTCACCGGATCAGCTTGCAGGCCCCCCGGGCGGGTGAACGCGATGCCCTGGCCATCCAGGTGACTGCGGTCGGTGCTCTGGCCGATAGAGATGATCACCGTGTCCGCGAACAAGGGCGTGCACACGCTCTCATCATACTGGGGGTTGAAGCGTTTGTTTTCGTCGAACACGGCGGTACAGGTCTTGAACTCGATGCCCGAAACCCGCTGGCTCTTGTCGATGAAAAAGGACTTGGGCCCGAAGCTGTTGACGATCGTGATGTCGCTTTCGAGCGCTTCCTGGATCTCGTGCGCCCAAGCCGGCATCTCCTCGCGCCTCTCTAGACAGACCATGGTGACGTTCTTGGCCCCCAGCCGCTTGGCGGTGAGCGCCACGTCCACGGCCACGTTGCCGCCGCCCACCACCAGAACGTCCTGGCCGATTTCAACTTTCTTGCCCAGAGCCGCGTCCCGCAGGAAATCCACGCCCTGCAAAACGCCCGCGGTATCCTCGTTCTCCACCCCCAGCCGCCGGCCGCCGTGCAGCCCGATGGCCAGAAACACGGCCCGGTAGCCGTCCTTTTTGAGGCCGTCCAGGGTGACGTCCTTGCCGAAAGTGATCCCCGTCCGGATCTCGACCCCCATGCGCCGGATGACCTCGATTTCGAGATTCAGGATCTCCCGCGGCAGGCGGTAGGCCGGAATGCCCACGGCCATCATGCCGCCGGCCACCGGCAGCTTCTCGAAAATCGTCACTTGATAGCCGCGTTTGGCCAGATAATAGGCCGCCGTCAGGCCGGCCGGGCCGGAGCCGATCACAGCCACCCTTTCGCTGCGCGTCTCCTCCGTGGCCGGCACGACGGGCTCGCCCTGGCTGCGCTCGTAGTCGGCCAGGAACCGGTGCAACTCGCGGATCGCCAGCGGCTGATCCACGTCGTTGCGCGTACACATCTTCTCGCAGGGGTGATGGCAGACCCGCCCGCAGACGCCCGGAAACGGATGCTCCTCGCGGAACAGATCCAGCGCTTCCTGGTACTTGCCGGCGTTGATCAGCGCGATGTAGCCCTGGATGCTCACGTGCGCCGGGCAGGTCGCCTTGCAGGGCGCCGTGCCGCGCTTGTTGATGGCGTAAGCGCCCGGCATGGCTTGGGCATATTGCTTGAAAATCGCCTTGCGCTGGGAGAGGCCTTCGTCGTAGTCGTTGAGGGTCTCGATCGGGCAGACCTTGGTGCATTCACCGCAGCTCGTACACCGGGCCGGATCCACAAAACGGGGCTTCTTTTGAACGACGGCGGTGAAGTCGCCGGGTTCGCCCTTGAGTTCAACCAGTTCGGAATAGGTAAGCAGATCGATATTGGTATGCCGGCCGACCTCGACCAGTTTGGGCGAGATCACTCACATGGCACAATCATTGGTGGGGAAGGTCTTGTCCAGCTGGGCCATCATCCCGCCGACGGCGGGCAGTTTGTCCACCAGGTAGACCTTGAAGTCCGAGTTGGCCAGGTCCAAAGACGCCTGCATGCCGGCGATTCCGGCTCCGACGACCATCACTGATCCGCTCTTAGCGCTTTTTGCTGATCCCATTTTTTCTCCTCAGTTGGAGCAGATTCATTGAAATCTGCCCGCGGTCACTCATGCCTGCCGGGCGCTGCCGACGGCGAGCCACTGACATTGATAATATGGTTTGAAAGTTTGGTGGAAGCCGAAAATTTGAAGATGAGTATGGGGTCTGGAACGGTTGCAGATTCGCAGAGATTATAGCTCACGACTCGCTTAGCCATCCTAACAGTTGAATTCCCGGTCTGATGCCACAAAGTGGCAAAATCCTAAGGAAGCGATTATGCCCGCAAACCATCAGTGTGTCAAGGAAATTTGAGCATAGAAAAACCAAAGATTTCCGAACGGTTTCAGCTGACATGATAGGCCTTCAGCTTTCTCCGCAACGTGTTCAAACCAAGCCCGAGCGCGCGCGCCGTGCGAACTTTGTTGCGCCCCATTTTTTCATAGACGTCAATGATGTGCTGTTTTTCAACATCCGCCAGCAAGATACTGCCGTTTGCGGTGGACGGCGATTTGCGGACCGGAACGAATTTTCGCCGCCGCAGGTGCTCCGGCAGGCAGTCGACCGTGATTCGTTGACCCTGCGCCAAGTTGACCGCCGTTTGGATGATGGATTTAAGCTCACGGATGTTTCCCGGAAACTCATACCCCATCAATGTTTCCGAGGCGCCGGCATCCAAGCGAAGGCTATCCCCGAACCTTCCGAGCTCTTTTAAAAAATGCTCGATCAGCAGGGGGATGTCCTCTTTGCGCTCCTGCAGGGACGGCAGGTGCAACCAGCTGCCGCGGATTCGGTAAAAAAGATCGCGGCGGAAGCGGCCGCTTTCGACCATTTGATCGAGGTCCTCGTTGGTGGCCGCAACGAAGCGAACGTCGGCCTTTTGCGATGCGGAACAGCCGACCGGCGTGAATTCACCGTCCTGCAGCACTCGCAGCAGCTTGCCTTGCAACGAAAACGGAAGGTTGCCGATCTCATCCAGAAAAAGCGTTCCGTGGTCGCAATGCTTCAGATGACCGCGGCGCTCCTTATCCGCTCCGGTGAACGCGCCGCGGGTATGCCCGAAAAACTCGGCTTCAAACAAGTCGGCGGTCAGCGCCGCCATGTTCAACGGCAGAAACGGACCGGCCGCGCGGGGGCTGGCGCGATGAATGGCCCGGGCCAGCAGCTCTTTGCCGGTGCCGCTCTCTCCGGTGATCAGAATCGGCACATCGCTGGCGGCATGCAGCTCGGCTTCCTTCAGGATCCGCAAGAGCGAGGGGCAGCGCGTGAGAATCTCTCGAAAAGCATCCGGCTGGGAGAATACCGGCAGACGCCGGCTCTTCTCGATATGCAGAATATCCAGCAACCGCTTGCGCTCCAGCGCACGCTTGACGGCAAACAGCAGGTCATCCTCCGAAACCGGTTTGACGAGATAATCGTAAGCACCCTGGCGCAGACACTGGACGGCCGTACGGTCGTCGTTGACCGCCGTCACCATGATGCATTCGGTCGTCGGGCTGTATTTTTTGATTAGGTCCAAAAGAACCTGACCATCCATCTCCGGCATGCTCAGATCGATCAGGGCCACATCGAAAGAGCCGTGCGACTCAAAGGCAGCGGCAGCAACGAGAGGATCGTCAAGGATCTCCACCGATGGAAAGCCTGTCGCGCTCAGCCGGCTTTTTACCAGCTCCAAATAGTCGCGATCGTCGTCGACTACGATGATGCGATGGCTCATGGGATTTTCCAAGCTGATCGATAAGGGCCCACTTGCTCGCTTTCAGCATGCCAACCAAGATTTGCAGAGGCAAGTACGGTGCAATTATTCAAAACCATCCGCCTCGCTGGACTATAACGGCATGGTCCAATTTGGTCCATCTTTGCAACCAGCTAATATCTTATCGGATCCGGATATCGTGCGCCATAATGGCATACTTAGGCGGATTTTTCAAGAAATTTAATAATTAACTTTTTTAGTTAAGAAAATTACATAACTACTTGAAATAAATTATTTAAAAATTTTATCGGTTACTATCAAGCGATCGGGCATACGACTTGCTGAAGAAATCTTTCAGGAAGCACCCGCTTACGTTTCCGCCCTTCTCTTGGTTTTCCAAATTCGTTTCAGGCGACGGTAAGGAGGGTCCGGCCATGGCGCTGAAGCAAAAATTCGATGCAGGCAAATTTGTCATCCTGGCTGAAATGGAGCCGCCCAAGGGCGTGGACGCTTCTGCCATGGTTTCGCATGCCAAGCGTGTCAAGGAACGCGTGGACGCATTTCTCATCCCTGAAATGAACCACGCGGTCATGCGTATGAGCGCTCTGGGTGGAGCGATGTTGCTGCAGCGGGAGGGCATGGAAACCGTCATGCAGATGTGCTGCCGGGACCGCAACCGCCTGGCGCTCCAGGGGGATCTTCTGGCTGCTGGAGCATCCGGCGTGGCGAACGTCGCTGTCGTCGACGGTGAAGATCCCAGCTACGGCGACCACCACCAGGCCCGCCCGGTTCACGACATCAACACGCTGGAACTCCTCAAGGCCATCCAAGGGCTCAAAGAGGGGCGAGACCTGGCGGGTGTGGAGATCACCGGGTCGCCGGACTTTCTGGCCGGCTCCACCACCCACGCCGGGGCACGGGGCCGCTCCGCCGAACTGGAGGTCGAGGAGATGGAACGCCGCGCCGCGGCCGGCGCCCGTTTTTTCGTCACCCCACCGGTTTTCGATCCGGAATTGATCCAGCCGTTTTTACAGCGAATCGACTCGCAGCGGGTCGTTCTCATCCCGACCGTGCTGCTGCTGAAGTCATTGGGCATGGCCAGGTATATGGAACGCAACATGCCGCATATTTTCCTGCCGCCCGCCGTCATCGAGCGCATTCAGCGCGCGCCGGACAAGGTCCGGGAATGCGTGCGCATCGCGATCGAACTCGTGTCAGCTTTTAAAGCCCAGGGCGTTAAGGCCGTCATGCTGTCGACGCTGGGTTGGGAGCACAAGTTGGCGGAAATTGTTGAAGCGTTGTGACCCGGCAGGCGCCAAGCGCCCCTGCCCGACGTTTTGTACCCAGCAAGGGGGGTAAGATGGAACACAAGAGAGTCGATGAAATCAGCGCCGGTCCGGTGCCATCTGGAGATTCTCCCGTCGGTGCCGTCATGGTGGTCGGCGGCGGGATCGCCGGCATCCAGTCCGCCCTGGACCTCGCCAACTCGGGCTATTACGTCTATCTGGTGGAGAAAGTTCAAGCACTGGATGGCGGGCCGGGCCGTTTTACCGCAAAAGTCCGCCAGCATCCGCGCTATATCGACACCGCCAAATGCACCAGCTGCGGAGAATGTGCCAAGGTCTGCCCGGTGCCGCTGCCGAACGAATACGACGAAGGGCTCTCCGTCCGGCGCGCAGCCTACAAACGCTATGCCCAGGCCATCCCGGGAGCCTTTGCCATTCATAAGGCCGACAAAGCACCCTGCCGCGTGGCCTGCCCGGCCGGGCTTAACGTCCAGGGTTATGTCCAGATGGTCAAAGAGGGCAAATACCACGAGGCCCTCGAAATCATCATGGAAGACCTTCCGCTTCCCGGAGTGTTGGGACGGATCTGCCCCCACGGCTGCGAGGACGCCTGCCGCCGGGCCGAATTGGATGCACCCCTCGCCATCCGCGACCTCAAGCGGCTGGCCGCCGACCGGGTCGACCCACGCGAAATCACCGTCCCCTGCGCGCCGCGCCGGCCGGAGACGGTCGCAATTATCGGCTCCGGACCGGCCGGGCTGTCCTGCGCGTATCACCTGGCGCGCCGGGGGATCCGGTCCACCGTTTACGAGGCCCAGTCCAGGCCGGGCGGAATGCTGCGGGTCGGGATCCCGGCCCACCGTCTGCCTCGAGAGGTTCTCGATCGTGAAATCGAGGTGATCACTCAGCTGGGGGTGGAAATCATAACCGACACCGCCCTGGGCCGCGACATCACCATCGACGGTCTGTTCGCCGCCGGTTTCAAAGCGGTCTATCTCGCCCTGGGCGCCCACAAGGGGATCGAGCTCGGCATCCCCGGCGAGCGCACCGACGGCGTGCGCCAGGGAGTCGACTTCCTGCGCGAGGTCAACCTGTCTGGCATGACGTGGGTCGGCCGGCGGGTCGCCATCATCGGCGGCGGCAACGTCGCCATCGACGTATCGCGCGCCGCCGTCCGTCTCGGAGCCGAAGCGGTGAGCATCATTTACCGCCGAACCCGCACCGAAATGCCGGCCTGGGAAGAGGAAATCCGCGCCGCGGAAGCCGAGGGCGTCCAGATCACCTATCTGGCGGCGCCGCAGGAGGTCCTGACCCATGAAGCGCGGGTGCAGGGCCTGCGCTGCATCCGTATGGAACTGACCGAGCCGGATTCTTCCGGCCGCAGACGGCCGGTGCCGGTTCCCGGCAGCGAATTCGAGATCGCCTGCGATCAGATCATCCCGGCCATCGGACAGCGGCCGGATCTGACAGCACTCGAAGATGTCAGCGGATTGGGCTTCTCGCGCTTCGGGACGGCCGAAGCCGACCCCGTCACCTATGCCACGGGACGGCCGGGCGTGTTCGCCGGCGGCGATTTGCTGACCGGACCTTGGGTGGCCATCGGTGCGGTCGCCGCCGGAAAGGAGGCGGCCGAGTCCATCCGGCGCTATCTGGACGGTCGCGACATGGCCGCGGGGCGCGAACCGGTCAAGAACGAGCATCCGCGCTACCGGCCGATTCCCCGCCAAGAACCCCGCCGGCCGCGGGCGCACATGCCCGAGCTGCCGGTGGCGCAGCGCCAGGGCAATTTCATGGAGGTGGAGCTCGGCTACGACGACTCCGCCGGCCGCGGCGAGGCCGGCCGCTGCATCAACTGCGGTTACTGCTGCGAGTGCCTGCAGTGCGTGGAAGCCTGTCTCGCCAAAGCCGTCGTCCATGACCAGAAACCGGTGGAGCGCGAGATCCAGGTGGGATCGGTCATCCTCTGCCCGGGCAGCAGCCCCTTCGACCCATCCGCCATCGCAAACGTCTATCCCTACCACACCTGCCCGAATGTGGTGACCAGCCTGGAATTCGAGCGCCTGCTGAGCGCTTCGGGCCCGACGATGGGCCATCTGGTCCGGCCCTCCGACGGCAAGGAACCGAAAAAGATCGCCTGGCTGCAGTGCGTGGGTTCGCGGGATATCAACCGTTCGGGCAACGGCTACTGCTCATCGGTGTGCTGCATGTACGCCGTCAAGGATGCCATGATCGCCAAGGAGCACGCTCACGGCGGCCTGGACTGCGCCATCTTCTATATGGACATCCGCACCTTCGGAAAGGAATACGAGAAATACTACCTGCGGGCGCGCGACACGGCCGGAGTCCGCTTCGTCAAGGCCCGCATTCACAGCGTCGACGAGGTCGGCCCCGAACGCGCGCTGCACCTGCGCTATGTGGACGACGCCGGCCGCCTGCAGGAGGAAGTGTTCGACATGGTGGTGCTGTCGGTCGGCCTGCAGGTCACCCCGGAAACCCGCGAGCTCGCCGAACGCCTCGGCGTCGAGGTCGACCGATACCGCTTCGCCGTCTCACCGCCGTTCATGCCTGTCGCCACCTCGCGTCCGGGGGTTTTCGCCTGCGGCGTTTTCCAGCAGCCCAAGGACATCCCCGGATCCGTGGCCGAAGCCAGCGCCGCCGCCTGCCTGGCCGGCCGCCTGCTGGCGCCGGCCCGCAACCGTCTGGCCCGTCAGGTGGAGATCCCCGCCGAGATCGACGTGCGCGCAGAGCCGCCGCGCATCGGCGTTTTTGTATGCAACTGCGGGGTGAACATCGCCGGCGTGGTGGACGTTCCGGCGGTGGTCGAGCACGCCCGCCGGCTGCCGAACGTGGTCTTTGCCGGGCAGAATCTTTTCACCTGCAGTCAGGATTCCCAGGAGCTGATGAAGCAGTTGATCGCCGAACACCGCCTGAACCGGGTCGTGGTGGCCGCCTGCTCTCCGAAAACCCACGAGGGGATCTTCATGGACACCCTCGAGGCGACCGGCCGCAACAAGTACCTCCTGGAAATGGCCAACATCCGCAATCAGGATTCGTGGGTGCACGCCCAGTTGCCCCGGCGGGCCACAGCCAAAGCCAAGGAACTGGTCGGCATGGCCGCGGCCCGCGCCGCGACCCTGAATCCGCTGCAGGAGAAAGTCATCCCGGTCAATCAACGCGCGCTCGTGATCGGCGGCGGGGTTGCGGGGATGAGCGCTGCCGTCGCCATCGCCGATCAGGGATACGAGGTGGTTCTGATCGAGAAGGAGGAGCGCCTCGGCGGAATGGGCAACCGGCTGCACGCTACCATCGAGGGCTGGGATGTGCCGCACTTCCTGCAGGAGCTGACCGGCCGGGTGCAGTCCCACCCCCGGATCCAGACCCTCACGCGCGGCCTGGTCGTCGGCTTCAGCGGTTTCAAAGGCAACTTCACGACCGAGGTCCTGGTAGGCCCGGCCATGTACGAGCGCAAAATCGATCACGGCGTGGTCATCCTGGCGACCGGCGCCGTCGAGTACCATCCGACGGAATACCTCTACGGCCAGGACCCGCGCGTTATCACCCAAGTCGAGCTGGGAGACCGGCTGCACGCCAAGGGGGCTCAGGACCTCTCTTACGTCGCCATGATTCAATGTGTCGGATCCCGCAACGACCAGAACCCCAACTGCTCACGGGTCTGCTGTCAGAACGCCGTCAAAAACGCGATCCTGATCAAGAAACTCAACCCCGAGACCCAGGTGGTCATCCTGTACCGCGACATCCGCACCTACGGACTGCTCGAGGACTATTACCAGGAGGCCCGCAAGCTGGGGGTACTCTTCTTCCGGTTCGATGCGGAGGCGCCGCCGCAGGTCGAGGCGGGCAAAAGCGGGATCGCGGTCCGCTTCCACGATCCGATCATCGGCCGCGACCTCCAGGTGGACGCCGATCTGCTGGCCTTGAGCGCCGGCATGGTGCCGGCCGACACCGAAGAACTGGCCTCGCTCGTCAAGCTCGCCCGTACCCCCGAGGGGCACTTCATGGAAGCCCACGTCAAGCTGAGGCCGGTGGACATGGCCACCGAGGGCCTCTTCATCTGCGGCACCGCGCACAGCCCGCAGCTGCTGAACGAATCCATCAGCCAGGCCTACGCCGCCGCCGCTCGGGCGATCACCTTCCTGTCCAAGAGCCGGCTGACGCTCTCCGCCGTAACGGCGAAGGTCGCGGCCGACCTTTGCGCCGCCTGTCTGATCTGCGTGCGGTCCTGCCCTTATCACGTGCCGAAGATCAACGCCGAAGGCGTGAGCGAAATCGACGAGGCGCTCTGCCACGGCTGCGGCATCTGCGCCGCCGAATGTCCGGCCAAGGCCATCCAGCTCAACTGGTACGAGGACGAGCAGTTGCTGTGCAAAGTGGATGCGCTGCTGGAGGGGGTCATCTGAAGGCGGAATTCGGAAGGGGGAAGGTGGAGGAGGAGTTCGGAAGGCGGAGGGTGGAAAGCGGAATCAAGGACATGAAGGAGAGAAAGGGTTGATATGGAGACTCAATTTGAGCCCGTGATCGTCGCCTTTTGCTGCAACTTCTGAGGCTACACGGCCGCGGACCTGGCAGGTTCGATGCGACTGAATTACCCCAGCTCCATACGGATCATACGGGTGCCCTGCACCGGCAAGGTGGATGTGCTGCACATCCTGCGCTGCTTCGAGCGGGGCGCCGACGGCGTTTATGTGGTGGGCTGCCGTGAGGGCGACTGCCACTACCAGAGCGGCAACTTTAGGGCCAAGAAACGGGTGGAGCAGGCCCAGCAGTTGCTGGAGCGTATCGGAATCGGAGGATCGCGCGTGCGCATGTGCAATCTATCCTCCAGCGATGCGCCGCACTTCGTACGTTTCGCCGAGGAGATGCATGCGGCGGTTTTGAGCGCCGGTCCCAACCCCGTGCGCGCCGCCCTGGCTTCACGAAAAGCAATAACCGGCCCGCCGGCGGAATTGGATGCCGGAACCGGCCCCCTGCCGGTCGCTGCCGGGCAGGCCAGCTGACGCCAAAAGGAGGATCGCCGTATGATTGTGGCCGCCAAGAAACCGATTGAGGAAATCATCGAGCAGGTCAAGGGCCTGCGCAGTCTGCTCGTTCTGGGCTGCAACGAATGCGTGACCGTCTGCGAGGCCGGCGGGAAAAAGGAGGTCGGCGTGCTCGCCTCCGCCCTGCGGATGTACTTTCTCCAGCAGGGCCGGGAGGTCAACGTCGGCGAGCACACCCTGGAGCGCCAGTGCGACACCGAATACCTGGAGGAGATCCGCAACAGCATCGACGCCTATGAGGCGGTCGTATCGCTCGCCTGCGGCGTCGGCATCCAGTTCACGGCCGAGCGCTACCCGTCCAAGCCGGTCTACCCCGGCGTCAACACCTGTTTCATGGGCGCCGCCCTGGAACGCGGGGTGTGGGCCGAACGCTGCCAGGGGTGCGGCAGCTGCATTCTGGCATCCACCGGGGCGGTCTGCCCGGTGGCCCGCTGTGCCAAACGCCTCCTGAACGGCCCCTGCGGCGGCTCCACCGCCGGCAAATGCGAAATCAGCAAGGACGTGGACTGCGCCTGGCAGCTGATCGTCGATCGGCTCAAAACCTTGGGCCGGCTGGAAGACTACGAAACCCTGAGTCCGATCAAGGACTGGTCCACCGACCGGGCCGGAGGCCCCCGAAAAGTCATCAGGGAGGATCTGCGATCATGAGCCCGAAGACGCCCAGCAAACTGGAAAAAATTCTGAACGCCGGTCACTTGGCCGTCACCTCCGAGTGCGGTCCGCCCCGCGGCAGCGATGCGGCCCACATCGAGCACAAGGCCGAGCTGATCCGGCGGCACGTGGATGCCATCAACATCACGGATAATCAGACGTCGGTCTGCCGGCTGTGCAGCCTGGCGGCCTGCATCCGTCTGAAGCTTATGGGACTGGAGCCGGTGCTGCAGATGGTGGTCCGCGACCGCAACCGCATCGCCTTGCAGAGCGACCTGCTGGGCGCGGCCTCTTTCGACATCCACAACGTGCTCTGCCTGTCCGGCGACCATCAGCGCTTCGGAGACAGCGCCCAGGGGCAAAACGTGTTCGATCTCGACTCGATGCAGCTCATTCAAACGGTTCGGCGGATGCGCGATGAGGGCAAGTTTCTCGGCGGCGACGCCATTCAGCGGCCGCCCCGGATGTTCGTGGGTGCCGCGGCCAACCCCTTCGCGGACCCCTTCGAGATCCGCGTGCCGCGGTTGGCCAAGAAAGCGGCCGCCGGGGCTGAATTCATCCAGACCCAGTGCATCTACAACCTGGCGAAGTTCGAAACGTGGATGGAGCTGGTCCGCGACCGCGGGCTGCACGAGAAGGTCTTCATCCTCGCCGGGGTGACGCCGCTTAAATCCGCGGGCATGGCCCGCTACATGAAAACCAAAGTGCCCGGGATGGATGTTCCCGACGAGATCGTCAAACGCATGGCCGGCACTCCCAAGGACAAACAGGCCGAGGAGGGCATCACGATCTGCGTCGAGTCCATCCAGCGCTTGAAAGAGGTCAAGGGCGTCAGCGGGTTCCATGTCATGGCCATCGAGTGGGAGGAACGGGTGCCGGAAATTGTGGAGCGGGCCGGCCTTTACCCCCGGCCGGCCGTGTGAAGGCCATCCAGACGCCGGAATCGAAGATATTTTTAGGAACGGAGCCACACTCAATCCAATCAAGAGATGATTGTCGGGAGGTGCAGCATGGTAGCCCAAAAGAGAATTCTGGTAGTTGACGACGAAGCCGATTTCGCCGCCCTGGTTCAAGGCAACCTCGAGCGGGAGGGGTTCCAGGTGGAACTCGCCTACAATGGCGTGGAAGGCTTGGCCAAGGTGAAGGCCAACCCGCCGGATGCCATCGTGCTGGACGTCATGATGCCCGAAAAGGACGGCTATGCGGTCTGCAAGGAACTGAAGGGCAGCGACGACTTCTGCAACATCCCGGTGGTCCTGCTGACGGCCGTGGCGTCCCACGTGACCTCAACCCGCTACAGCCACGCCGACGGAATGTCCACCGAGGCCGATGACTACATCGCCAAGCCGGCTTCCGCCGCCGACATCACGCGCAGCCTCAAGCGGCTGCTGGCCATGGATTGAGTCTTCGGTGTGACCGACTAGCGATGAGGGGGCTTGAGCGACGCTGCTGGGGAGCGGCCTTGCCCTCCCAACCCAAACACCCCCAAGCCCCGGGGCGCCCGCGATGAAAGTCTACTGCATCCTCAGCGATGAACGCGCGGTTCATTCGCGATCCCCGGCCATGTTCTCTGCTGTTTTAAAACGCCAGGGGATCAACGCGGTATACGTTCCGTTTGTCGTCCAGCCTTCGGATCTGGGACAGGCGCTGAGCGGCCTGCGGGTGCTCAACATCGCCGGCGCCAATGTCACCGCTCCTTTCAAGGAGACGATCATTCCCTATCTGGACATTCTCTCGGAGGGGGCCCGGATCATCGGAGCGATCAACACGGTGGTGCGGGACGGTGACCGGTTGAAGGGTTACAACACCAACGCCATCGGCATCATGGATACCCTGCGCGAGGTCGATTTCAACGTAGAGGATAAAACCGCGCTGGTCTTCGGTACCGGCGGAGCCGCCCGAACGGTCGCTTTCATCCTGACCTGGCTGCGCGCGCGCGAAGTCTGGGTGGCCGGCCGCAATGTCGGCCGCGCCCGTGAGATCGTCACGCAATTCAGCGGCCGCGGCGTAGACCTCAGCATATTGTCGGGTCTGCCGCTGCCGGCCCGCATCATCATCAACGCCACATCGGTATCCAGCCCGGATGAATCCGCGGACATGGCCGGCCTCGTGGAAAAACTGGAGTTGCGCGGCTGCGAGCTGATCCTGGACCTCAACTATGGCCGCCGCCGCAATTTCTGGCAGGAGAAGGCGCAGAAGGGAGGCATCCGTTTTATAGACGGGCTGACCCCCCTGGCCTACCAGGCGCGTCGAACCCTGCAGCTCTGGACCGGGATTCAGGTACCGCCGGAAGAATTCTTGAACGCCCTGCAGAATGGTGCCGGTCACCCGACGTAGGGACAGCTGCCAGAGCACGACGCCCTATGGTTTTTGCCCTCCATTTTTTATCGGCGAAGCCGGCAACAGCACGGTGAAGACCGAGCCCTCCCCGGGCGTGCTCTGCACCTCGATGATACCGCCCATGGCGTCCAGCAAGCCTTTGACGATCGGCAGACCGAGGCCGGTCCCGGTGATATAGCGTGTATTTTCGTCTTTGACCCGATAGAAGCGCTCGAAAATCCGCGACAAATGCTTTTCGGGAATTCCGAAACCATTGTCGACGACCCGAACCCGCACATGGACCCCGGCCATGTCCACATCCACCCGAATGTGCCCGCCGTCGGGCGTGTAAGCGATCGCGTTGGTGACCAGGTTTCCGAAAATGCTCTCCAGAGCCAGGGGGTCCGCCTGGATTTCTGGCAACGGGGTTGGGGGCAACGCAAGGATCAGCGACTGGCCCTTGGTCTGGGCCCGGGCGAGCAGAAAATCGACGATACCGTGCAGCAGTTCTTCCAGCACGACCGGCCGGGGCTCACGGCAGATCAGACCCTCGTCGATCCGGGACATGTCCAGCAGGTCGTTGATCAGGGAAATCATTCCCTTGGTTTTCTCCTTGGCCCGCGAAAGGATGTGCTGGTCCTGAACGGGTGCGCGGTCGACCAGATCCCCGATGACCGTGGCCAGCTGCTCGTGAATGGTGGACAGCGGGGAGCGCAGCTCGTGCGACACCTTGGAAACGAATTCGGACTTCAGGCGGTCCACGATTTTCAGGGTCGTGATGTCGACCAGGTTCACCACGGCGCCGAGGCACTCCTTGCGGTCGCCCAGCACCGGTTGTCCGCGGGCGCGCAGGTATTTGCCGCTAGACAAAGCGAACTCGTGGGCGGGGATATCGTCATAATCCAGGTGCCGGCCCTGGGAGATGTCCGTGATCAGGTGGCAGAGGGCTTCGTCCGGGATGTAGGCATCGATGGGCTTTCCGGGTTTCATATCCGCCGCCAGTTCCAGCAGCTGTTTGCAGGCCGGGTTCATGAGGACGAGCTGGCCGGACACATTGGTGACCAGGACTCCGTCCGGAAGCGATTCGACGATGGTGTGGATGCGACTCTTTTCCATGTCGAGGTCGAATAGGGTCCGCCGTCTTTCCTGCTCGAGCAGTTCCGTCTCCCGCGACAGCCGGATTTTTTCGGCCGCTCGGTTGACCACGATGCGCAGCTGATCGGGTTCGAATGGCTTGGGGATGAAATCATAGGCGCCGCGCTTCATGGCCTCGATGGCCGCCTCCACCGTGGCAAAACCGGTGACGACGATCACCAGGATGCGCGCGTCCATCTGCTGGATGAACTCCAGCACCTCCATGCCGTCCTTGCCCGGCATCTTGAGGTCCAGCATCACCAGGTCCGGCCGAAGGGCTTCCACCATTTTCTGCGCGTCGTCGCCGCGCGCCGCCTTCAGCACGCGGTAACCGATGCGCCGCAGAACTCGTTCCGCGCCGTCGCGAATATCCCCCTCGTCATCCGCCACCAGAATCGTCAGCTCTTCAAGCGTCTTGTTCACGCGACCGGTCTCCATCCGCTTTTGGCGTTATCGGCAGTTCAATCACAAAGACGGCGCCCTGGCCGGGCTGGTTGAAGGCCTTGATCCGGCCTCCGTGGTTCTCCACGATCCCGTAAACCAGACTCAATCCCAGACCAGTACCCTGCCCTTCGTCTTTGGTGGTGAAAAACGGCTCGAAAATGTGCGGCAGCACATCCGGAGGGATGCCCGGCCCGGTGTCGATGATCTCGATGCGGGCGCAGCCCTCATCCGGGACATACACCGTGCGGATCGTCAACTGCCCTCGACCGGACATGGCCTGAGCGGCGTTCAGGATGATGTTCATGAACATATGATTCATCTGCTGGATGTCGCTGTGGACGCTGGGAAGGCCGGGATCGAACTCGGTCTCGATGGTGATGTCTTGAAACAGAGACTGGTTCTTCAACAGGAAAAGAGTGCGGGAGATCGCCTGGTTGACATCGTGAGCCTGCATCAGGTGACGCGTCTGGCGTGTGAATTCCAGCAATTCCTTGACGGTTTCGCGGCAGCGTTCGGCGTCGTTCAACACCCGGCCGAGGTCCTCGGTGGCTCCCGTCGGCAGTTCATAGTCCTCCAGCACCAGCTTGGTGAAGAGGACAACGCCGCTCAGGGGATTGTTGAGCTGATGCGCCACCCCGGCCGCCAGCTTGCCGAGAGAGGCCATTTTCTCTGCCTGGAGCAGCTGCACTTGAGTCTTTTCGAGTTCCTTCTTCATACGCAGGGTGTCGCGCATGTCATGGAAGAAACCGATGCTGGCCACCTCCGTGCTGCCCTCGTAGACAATGGCGGCGTTCAGATTAATCGGAATCCGGCTGCCGTCCCGATGCAGGATATCGACCTGGTAGGAGCGCAGCTTGCCACGGCCGCCGTGGGCGTCGCTGCGCAGCTGGCGCATGACCTCCCGTTCCATTCGATCCGGATAGATGTTGCGGACGTCTAATTGCTCAAGGGCTTCGTTCACCGTGTACCCGAATATTTCTGCCGCCGCGTCGTTGAAAATGATCACCTTCCCGTTTCGATCGGCGGCGATCACGCCATCCACGGCGCTGGTGATCAAGTTGCGCAGCAGCGCATTGGAGCGCTGCAACTGCTCTTCGACGCGGGTGCGCGGCGGCAGGTCCAGCTCCATGCTGACCACGGCCTCGATGGCGCCGTCCGACGAGAGCAAAGGATACGCGTAGAGACAGCTGACCTTATCGGCCCCCGAGATCTCGTCGCGACGGTGGCTCCAGGCGGGCCGGCGGGTCTCCCAAACCGTCTTGACGGCGCATTCGGCGCAGGGATCGGAGCGGTGAAAGAACACATCGTGGCACAAGCGCCCGGCTACCGCCGCATCGGGCGTCGCATTGAGATGGCCGCGCGCCGCCAGTACCCGGTAGTCCGAAGAAATGACGACCATTCGGTGAGGAAACGCGTCGATGGCCTTAAGGAGATGATCCTTGTCGTTATCAACCTGCATGCGACCTCCTCCGGATTTCAACGGGCGGGGTGCCGGGAAGCGTGCAATGCCGGAAATGAAACGGCGCGGACGCGGCAGCGATACGTCCGGAACGACAGCGGTGTCCGGCCGGAAACGTCCGGCCGGCGGATACATTAAGTAGCTTATTGCCACAAGGCATGTGAAAAATCAAGCGGCAGGCCTTCCATAAAAAGCCTCGGGCAAACCGCTCCCGGCCGGTTCGAAGGCGCTTGAATGCAGCGCCCCAGCCATGCTAAATAGAAACATTCAGCCGGCACTTCATTCTTCCCTCCGCCGAACCGGTCCCGACGCCGTGATCGGTCTGCCAACGTCCGGCTCCCTCGCGCCGCTGGCGTCCCGGCTGATGCCCGGCAACCCTGAACCGCGGGAGACATCGCGATGAACAAGCACGTCTCCATCATTCACATCGGGCTGGTCGGCGGCGGCGAGCTCTGCACCGAAATCCTGCAGAAAACCTCATCGGTGTTCGATCAGGAAGAAATCCAAGCCCCTTTTATCGCCGTGGCCGATCCGGACCCGGCCAGCCCCGGGATGGTGCTGGCCGAAAAGCTCGACCTGTTGACCTTCACGGACTACCATGAGTTGTACGACCCGCGCTACAGCATCCACCTCATCATCCTGCTCACGCCGGAAGAGGAGATTCTCCGGGATATCCTTCAAACCCGGCCCGAACGAATCCGCATCCTGTCCTATCCCGTCTTCCGGATCTTCTGGCAGGCGATCGGCAACGAGGCGCGCAAGCTGCGCGAACGCACCGAGGAAATGGAAACCATATTGAATGGGATCCAGGACCTCATCCTGGTCATCAACCCCGACATGACCATCGGAGAGGCCAATGCCTCGTTTCTACACAAGATGGGATACACGCGGGCGCAGGTGATCGGCCGCAAATGCCATGAGGTCTACCGCAAGATCGACCATCCCTGCGAACGCTCCACCGATGATTGTCCGCTGCAACGGGTCATCCGCAACAAGCGCCAGGACCGCCAAATTCAAAAGCGGGTGCTGCCGAACGGCGACCTGCGCTTCTACGAGGTCAGCATCCATCCGGTCTGGGAAAAGGACGGCAAGATCTCCCGGTTCATCCACATCAGCCGCGACATCACCCAGCAGCGCCAGCAGGAGGAGGAGATCACGCGGCGCCTGGAGCAGATGGTGGAGGACCGCACCCGCCAGCTGAAGGAGACCCACGCCAAGCTCCTCCATCACGACAAAATGGCGTCATTGGGAAAACTCTCCGCTTCGGTGGTGCACGAAATCAACAACCCGATTGCCGGCATCCTCAATCTCGCGATCCTCATGAAGCGCATCATCGCCGAAACGGTCCTGTCGCAAAAGGATATCGAACAGTTCGACTATTATTTGAACCTGATGGAAACCGAAACCCGCCGCATCAGTCGCATCGTTTCCAACCTGCTGGCGTTTTCGCGCCAGTCGCGCATGGAAATGAAGCGCCTCAACCTCAACCGTCTGATCGAGCAGACCCTGATCCTCAACGCCAATCTCCTGCGGATCGCCAACGTCCAGGTGGAGACCCGCCTCTCGCCCGATCTGCCGGAGGTGGTCGGCTCAGAGGATCAGCTTCAGCAAGTGTTTATGAACCTGGTCTCCAACGCCGCCCAGGCCATGGAGTCCAAGGACGGCGGAATGCTGCGCATCGAAAGCATGCTCCAGCCGAAAATGAGCCAGATCCTGGTTAAAATCCAGGACACCGGCATCGGGATTCCCGCCGATCACATGTCCAAGCTCTTCGAGCCGTTTTTCACCACCCGCAAACGCAAGGGGGTCGGCCTGGGACTGTCCGTCGCTTATGGAATCATTCAGGAGCACGGGGGATCGATTTACGTTCAGTCCGTCGTCGGCGAAGGCGCCACCTTCACCGTCAAGCTGCCCCTTCGCCCGCCCGGGGAAAAAACCGCCCCGGAAGGAGGTCGCCATGACTAGCGCCAAGATCCTGATCGTGGACGACGAAACGATCATGCGCGAATCGTTGTCCGGATGGCTCGAACGCGACGGGCACGCGGTTCAAACCGCGCGCAGCGGAGAGGAGGCGCTCACCCGTTGCCGCGAAACCCGTTTCGACATCCTGCTGGTCGACATCAAAATGGAAGGGATGAGCGGCCTGGACGTCCTGCGGCGCATCAAGGAAAGCGATGCGGATGTGGCCGTGGTCATGATCACGGCGTATGGATCGATCGCCACGGCCATCGAGGCCATGAAAAACGGTGCGGCGGACTACCTGCTCAAACCGTTCGACCCGAATGAACTCGGCGTGTTGATCGAAAAAATCATCCAGCACCAGCAGCAGGCCCGCGAGAATCTCTACCTCAAGGAACAATTCAAGGACCGCACCCGGTTTGAAAACATGATCGGCCAATCCGAGGCCATGCAAACCGTTTTCGATCTGATCTGCGACGTGGCGCTGACCGACAGCACCGTGCTGATCAGCGGGGAAACCGGCACCGGAAAAGGGCTGGCCGCCAAGGCGATCCACAGCCACAGCCGCCGCTGCCGCGGGCCTTACGTGGTCGTCAACTGCGGAGCGATTCCCGAGCATCTGATGGAAACCGAACTGTTCGGGCATATGAAGGGGGCCTTTACCGATGCCAAGGAAACGAAAAAGGGCCGCCTGGAGCTGGCCCATGGCGGAACGCTTTTTCTGGATGAGATCGGGGAAATCGGTATGCGCATGCAAATCGACCTGCTGCGCGTGCTGGAGGACCGGGTCTTCTACCGTGTCGGCGGCACCCAGCCGATCGAGGCGGATTTCCGGGTGGTGGCGGCCAGCAACCGCAGCCTGGAACAGGCCATCCGTGACGGCCGTTTTCGGGAGGATCTTTTCTATCGCCTGAATGTGATTGCCTTCTCCATGCCCCCGCTGCGGCAGCGCAAGCAGGACATCCCGCTGCTGGCCGAGCATTTTCTGCGCCGCTATGTGCAGGAAACGCATCGGTCGATCGAGCGCATCAGCCGCGAGGCTCTGGACGAGATGATGCTTTACGACTGGCCGGGCAATGTCCGCGAGCTCGAGAACGCCATCGAGCGCGCCGTAGTGGTAGGAAAAATGCGGCAGATCCTGCCCTCGGACCTGCCGATCCGCTGCCGTCCCCCGAGCGCGACGCCGCAGGCGGTCACGCTGGACGAGGTCGAAAAGGCCCATATCCGCAAAATCTTGGACGAGCACCAGTGGAACATCGCCCACAGCGCCCGCGTGATGGGGATCGACCGGTCGACGCTTTACAACAAAATCAAACGCTACGCACTCCATAAAACCGCGTGAACTCAGCACCGCCGCAGACGATCCTGATCGCCCCGATGGGCGACTTCGATTCCCGATTGCTGTCGGCCGTCGGCCGCGAAATCGAGCGGGTGTTCCACGCTCCCGTTAGCGTCCGCCCGCTTCTGGACGATTGGTCATTCGCATTCGATGCCGGCCGTGAGCAGTTCCATTCGACGCCGATCCTCCGGCGCCTGGCCGATGCCGCTCCGTTAGGCGTCTTCAAAATCCTGGCCCTGGCCGATGTGGACCTTTTCATCCCGATTCTGACCCACGTCTACGGCGAAGCCCAACTCGGGGGAAAGGCGTGCATCGTCTCTACCTACCGGCTCAACGCCGGATCGGGCATCCACTGTTTTTCCGAAACAACCCTCGCGCGCGTGACCAAGGAAGCCGTTCACGAACTGGGTCACACCTTCGACCTGCGGCATTGCCCGGATCCCGCCTGCGTCATGCACTACTGCCGCAGCGAAGCCGACGTGGACCGCAAGTCGAGCGACCTCTGCCGGTACTGCCGTGTGATGCTCGACGATGCGCTGCGCTGAGGGGATCAAGCGA
>JALOPB010000040.1 GCA_025454115.1 Desulfobacterales bacterium
TCCTGATTGACAATTACTGGTGCCGAGGGACAGAATCGAACTGCCGACACGGGGATTTTCAGTCCCCTGCTCTACCGACTGAGCTACCTCGGCACGCACCGAAAGCCTGCTTAAAGCGTCACTTTTCTATTCGGTGAGGCGTTCTTTGTCAAGGCTTTTTTGCCCGGGCCCCAGGTCTCCGAAAAGGTACTGAACGATGGCGCAGGCCGCGACGGCAGCGGTCTCGGCCCTGAGGATTCGGGGTCCGAGCTTTGCTATCCAAAAGCCGGCCGCCTCCGCTGCCGCGGCTTCCCGGTCCGAAAACCCGCCCTCCGGACCGAGCACCACCAGCACCGACTGCGCCACAGGCACAGTCGGTGCCGCCCGTTGCGCCGTCAAGGCATGCTCAGCTCCTTCCCAGAACATAATGCGCAGGTCGTATGCACGGCCCGCATCCAGCAGATTTCCGAAACCGGTAAGGTCCTCGACGCCCATCAGATCACCGCGACGGCATTGCTTGAGGGCTTCGATCGAAATCTTACGCCAACGTTCCTGGCGATAGGATGCTCGGCCGGACGCGGGGCGGGCCACCGCGCGCTCGCTGATCAGAGGGATAAACCGGGCAACCCCCAATTCGGAGAGCTGGCGCACAATGCGATCCATTTTCTTATCTTTCAAATAGCCCTGGGCCGCATGGATACGGACCGGAGCTATCCGCGGAGAGGGCGTTCGAGCGGTAACCGAAAGCTCGACTCGTCCAGGCAACAACCGATCAATTCGCGCGAGGTATTCGAAGCCGGTGCCGTCGACCAGGCAAATCGTTTCGCCCGTGGTGAGCCGCATGACATTTTTGATGTGTGACGCTTCGGCGCCTTCGATGACCGCCCGGGATGACGAAATTTGAGACGGATCAGCAAAAAAATAGCGCATTCCGCACCTCTCCCCTTAGGGGTGATATGGCCGACAGCGAACCAATTTGATGCGCCGCTGCCCAAAAGTTAATATAGCTTGATATTGGTATGTTATCATGATATTTTTTTAAATAAGTCATCTCCCGCAGCAGAAGGACCAGATGAGCGATTCAGACAAACTGAAACCCGCAACCCCGCCGCCGGAACCAGCCGAAGAAGATGAAGCCATCATCGATTTGGTGGAGGAAATCGAGGAGCCCAGCCCCTCCGACCCGCTATCTCCGCTGGAGCAGCATCTGCTCGGCATCGGCGAGGCGTTCGACGCTGCCGGCGCGCCCTCGCCCGGCCTGGTAGACCTCGGAAAATTGGATTTCGACGAAGAAGATAGCTCCTCCGAGGCAGGCGGACCGGCTTTGGAGGATGCAGCTCCGGGGGCCGATGCCCCCACTTTGGAAGAAAGCATGGACTGGCTTCTTGAACCGGAGACCGATGCGTCTCCTATCGAGGACGACCATCCTGCAAGTGCCTCTACCGAAACAGACCCGGAACGCATGGAATCCAACGAGGCGTTTCCAGACACCAGGGAAATCCTCGAAGGGATAGCTCCATTCTCAATGGAAACGGACCCCGTCGATGAGGATGATGATCTCGAGCTCATAGAAATTGAAGATGACGAGGACGATGAGATTGATAAAGATCTTGTCTGGCTTGACGATGTTGAGATGAATACCGCGCCGGCTTCCGCGGAGTCGATCGCAGAACCGGCGGCCCCGGCAGCGCCGCTTCCCGAAACCAGCCCGGACCTTTTTGCTGAGACTTCCGCCGCTGACGTATTTGCAGCGAGTGTCGCAGCCGGATTAGCGACCGCGGTTGGTGCTTCCGAGACTCCCCCCCCGCCGGAGGCGACCGTCCCGGACGCCCCTCCACCGGTGGCCCTGTTCCCCACCCCACCGATCCAACCGCCGCCTTCCGAAGAACCGCCGGTCGACGTCGGCCTTTCGCTCTCAGCCGAACAGATTGACGCTGCGGTTGAACGGGTTATCGAACGCAGGCTCGGTAGCACGCTCGAATCGATCATTCTGCGGGCGGTCGAAACAGCGGTTTCCAACGAGATTCAACGGCTGAAAGCGCTGCTGCTGGACGACAACGTCGACGATCGCACTCCCTGATAATCCGCCTCTTCCCGAAGCCGGCGCTTGCCGAACTTCGGTTTTCCGCCGCACCAAAAAGCTATTGAAAAAATCAGCGATTACGGCATAATCCTGGATCCGATGCGCATTGCCACCAGGGAGGAGGATCACCGCATGAATTCCAATCATCAATTGGACAAGGGCTATGAACCCGGCGAGGTCGAACGTCGCTGGTACGGCTTCTGGGAAGAGCACCGCCTGTTCGCCGCCGAAGAAACGAGCGCGCAACGCAGCTATTCGATCGTGATCCCTCCGCCCAATGTCACCGGTGTGCTGCATATGGGGCATGCCCTTAATAACACCCTGCAGGATATCCTCTGCCGCTATCGACGGCTGCGCGGCGACAACGTCTTGTGGATGCCGGGGACGGACCATGCGGGCATCGCCACACAGAACGTCGTTGAACGCAAACTCGCCCAGGACGGCACCGACCGCCACACCCTCGGCCGCGAGCGCTTCATCGGCGAAGTATGGTCCTGGCGGCAGAAATACGGTAGCGCCATCATCAATCAGCTCAAGCGGCTGGGGGCGTCGTGCGACTGGGACCGTGAACGGTTCACCATGGACGCGGGCCTCTCCCGTGCCGTGCGCAAGGTCTTCGTCGAACTCTATCACCAGGGGCTGATCTATCGCGGCGACTACATCATCAACTGGTGTCCGCGCTGTCACACCGCTCTGGCCGACCTGGAAGTGGAGCACGAAGAGATCGACGGCAGCCTTTTTCACATCCGCTACCCGTTTACGGACGGCAGCGGCGGCATCGTGGTGGTCACGACCCGCCCCGAAACCATGCTGGGTGACACCGCCGTGGCCGTCAACCCCGAAGACGCCCGCTACCAGGCGCTGAGCTGTTCTTCCGTACGCTTGCCGCTCATGAACCGCGCAATCCCCGTCATCCGAGATTCCTATGTGGATATGGCGTTCGGCACCGGCGGACTCAAGGTCACTCCCGCCCATGACCCCAACGACTTCGAAATCGGTCGACGCCATGGGCTTCCGAGCGTGAAGGTCATCGGCGACGACGGCGCCATGACCGCGGAGGCCGGCCGCTACCAGGGACTGGACCGAGCCGCCTGCCGCAAAGCCGTGGTGGCGGACCTTGACGCCGCGGGATTGCTGGAAAAGATCGAGCCCCACCGGCATGGCGTGGGCCACTGCTACCGCTGCCGCAGCGTCATCGAACCGAACCTCTCGCGACAGTGGTTCGTGCGCGCGAAACCCCTCGCTGAAAAAGCCATCGCCGCCGTGCGCCGGGGGGACACTCGCATTATCCCGGAAACCTGGGCCAATACCTATTTCGACTGGATGGAGAACATCCGCGACTGGTGCATCTCCCGCCAGATCTGGTGGGGCCATCAGATCCCGGCCTGGACCTGCGAGGCTTGCGGGGAGATCGTCGTGGCCATGGAAGCGCCGCAGACCTGTCCGGCCTGCAGCGGGGATCGCCTCATCCAGGAGGAGGACGTGCTGGACACCTGGTTCAGTTCGGCTCTTTGGCCGTTCTCAACGATGGGGTGGCCGGATCGGACCCCCCTGTTGAAGACGTTCTATCCCACGTCGGTTCTGGTGACGGCCTTTGATATTCTCTTCTTCTGGGTGGCCCGCATGATGATGATGGGCCTGCACTTCATGCAGCAGGTGCCCTTCCGCGACGTTTACATCCATGCGATCGTGCGCGACGAAGAGGGGCAGAAGATGAGCAAATCCAAGGGCAATGTCATCGACCCTCTGGACATTATCGAACGTTACGGCACCGACGCGTTCCGCTTCACCCTGGCGGCCTTTGCCGCCCAGGGCCGCGACATCAAGATGTCCGACAAACGCGTCGAGGGCTATCGGCACTTCATCAACAAGCTCTGGAACGCCGCCCGGTTCACCCTGATGAATCTGGATCGCCGTTACGAGATGCCCGCGTACGACCGGCTGTCGCTCGCCGACCGCTGGATTCTCTCGCGCCTGAGCCGAACGACCGTGGAGGTCAGCCAGAGCCTGGAAGCCTACCGCTTCAACGATGCCGCCGCGGCCCTCTACCGCTTCGTGTGGCATGAATTCTGCGACTGGTACCTCGAAGCGATCAAGCCGACCCTGCAGGGGAAAACCGATGCGCGCAGCCGGGAGGCCTCCCTGGCCGTCCTGGGACGCGTGCTGCGGGACGCCCTCATTCTGCTGCACCCCTTTATTCCATTCGTCACCGAGGAGATCTGGCACAAACTACCGGAAACCAACGGATCGATCATGCGGGCTGCATTCCCGGGCGAGCCGGAAGAGAAGGGTGCGTTACGGTCGGATGCCGAAGCAGAAGCCGCGATGGAGCTTCTGATCGATGTCATCTCGGTCATCCGCAACATCCGCGGCGAGATGGGGATCGCCCCCGGCACGCACCTGAACGCGCTGGTTTACGCCGAAGACAGCGCCGTCCGTTCGATGATCGAACCCCACCGCGACATGATCGTAAACCTGGCACGTTTGCAGTCACTGGCGGTAACGGACAACCCCGAGCGACCGCCCGCTTCGGCGACCGCCGTAGCCCGCGGTGGCGCTACCATTTATGTGCGGCTGGAGGGCGTCATCGATTTCGCCCGGGAATCCGAGCGGCTCGAAAAAGACCTTGGGAAAGTGGCCAAGGAGCTCTCCTCCCTGGTCCGCAAACTCCAGAACCAAGACTTTCTGTCGAAGGCTCCGGCGGATGTCGTCGCCAAGGTCCGCGACCAACAGCAGGCGCTTCAGGACAGACAGCATAAGCTCCAATCCACTCTGGACAAGATCCGGGCCTATGATTCCGCTTCGTGACACGATTCCGGCCCGCTCGCGGCCCGTCGTCACCCATGCCATCCTCGTCGTCAACGTTCTCGTCTATCTGCTGCAGATGGCTCAGGGGCCGCACCTGGAGCGGTTTGTCTATTATTATGGCCTGGTGCCTGCCCGGTATTTTGTTCCTCAAATCGCGAATTATTTTTCAACCGGCGAGCAGGCCTTTGCCCTGATGTCGTTCATGTTTCTGCACGGCGGGTTCTGGCACCTGCTGGGAAACATGTGGTCGCTCTACATTTTCGGTGACAATGTCGAAGATCACCTCGGGCCGCTGCGGTACGCCGCCTTCTACTTGCTCTGCGGCCTGGCCTCGGGGCTGTCCCATCTGCTGCTCCATCGGTTCTCCAACATCCCCACGATCGGCGCAAGCGGCGCCATCGCGGGAGTGATGGGTGCCTATTTCATCCTTTTCCCACGGTCGCGCATCCTGACGCTGATCCCCATTCTGTTCATTCCCTATTTCATCGAAATCCCGGCTTACTTCTTTCTGGGGATCTGGTTCGTGCTGCAGTTCGTGAATGCGGCGGGCGACGGCGGCGCCGGAGGGGTTGCCTGGTGGGCACACATTGGCGGGTTTGTGTTCGGCATGGGGATACTTAACGTCTTCGATGCGCTGCCCGGAACCGGCGCCTCGACCGCCCTGCGCCGCTTCGTCCCTCGCACGGCCACCGACCGCCTGCAGGTGATCCGACCCGCCACTCGGGACGATTCGATAGATCTTTACGCGACGGTCAGCATCTCTGCCCACGAAGCCCGCACCGGCGCACGCAAGATGGTCAGCATCGCCACCGGCTTCCCGAAACGTCTGCTGCGGGTGGCGGTGCCGCCCGGTGTTACCCAAGATTCGATGCTGCGCCTCAGGGGACTGGGCCGTCCCACACCGGACGGCCGACGCGGGGATCTCTTCCTGCGGGTCTCGATTGTCGACCCCACCGCCTGAAAAGGTCCCGGGTCTACGGAGATTTGTTAAACCGTGGAGTTGGAGATCCGGGCCACCGGCGGAGCAAGCACCGATACGCGGTTGCGGCCGTTTTGCTTGGAAACGTACATGGCCTCGTCGGCACGCCGGATGAAGGTGGTCATGTCTTCCATGGGAGCATACTCGGTAACGCCGATACTGATGGTCTTGGACACCGGTCGCCCCGGCGGCGGGGCGAACCGCTCGGCTTCGAGCGCTGCGCGGATGCGCTGGGCCACGGTCCGAGCTTCCTCGGCCGCGGTTTCCGGCAGGATCACGGTGAATTCCTCGCCGCCGTATCGATACGCGGAGTCGTTGGCACGCAGGCAGGACTTCATAATCTGACTGAACCGCACCAGCACCTTATCTCCTTCAAGATGGCCGAAGGAATCGTTGAATTCCTTGAAGCGGTCGATATCGATCAGCAGCAGGGCCAGCGGGTGTTTGTAGCGAATCGACCGGTCCGCCTCGAGCTCGAGCTGGCTGTAGAAGTGTCGCGAGTTGAAGAGCGTGGTCAACCCGTCGGTGATGGCCAGCCGCTGGAGTTTCTCGAGCATGCGGTTGCGCTCGTCGGTGAGCTCCCGTTCCCGCAGGACCCGCCGCACGCGCAGCAGCAGTTCCTCGTACCGCACCGGCTTGATGACGAAATCGCTCGCGCCGATGTTAATGGCATCTTCATACGAGTAATTCTGGGTGTACCCGGTCATCACAATAACATCCGCGCAGTGGTCCCGCTTGACCAGACGCGTCAGTTCGAGTCCGCCCAGCCCCGGCATGGCGATGTCCGCGATCATGACGTCAAAGGGAGCCTGCCGAATCCGGTCGAGGGCCAGTTCGGCGCTCGCGGCCGATTCGGCCTCAAACCCGGCGATCCGCATGTATTCGCAAATGGAATCGCGGATTTCAGGCTTATCATCGACGATCAGGATTCGCTGCCCCACGATCGCTGCCCCCCCTCCTCAGCCGGTTGCGGACGAACCCTGCCGTTCCGCTGTCAGATTTAAAAGAATCGTCGCCTTGACAGCGGCAAAGGTTCGCTGCTAATTTGGTCCTCTTTATATGGTCTTAATATACCCGGAAAGGCTTTCGGAGTCAACTTGCTCGCAGCCATCCGCGGGCGTTCGGCCCGTTCGATTACACCCGACGCCACACGGCTTTTTTTCTCCGATCCCAGCAGACATGCGCAATCTACGCAACTTCAGCATCATCGCCCATATCGATCATGGGAAGTCCACTCTATCCGACCGCCTGATCCAGGCCACCCATATCGTGTCGGATAGGGATTTCCAGGATCAAATCCTCGACAGCATGGACATCGAGCGCGAGCGCGGCATCACCATCAAGAGCCAAACGGTCTGCCTGCCCTACACGGCTCGGAACGGGCAATCCCACGTCCTGAATCTGATCGATACTCCGGGACACGTTGATTTCACCTACGAGGTGTCCCGGGCGCTGGCCGCCTGCGAAGGCGCCCTGCTGCTGATCGATGCCAGCCAGGGGGTGGAAGCCCAGACCCTGGCCAATATGTATCTGGCTCTCGAACACAACCTGGAGATCATCCCGGTTATCAACAAGATCGACCTGCCCTCAGCCGACCCCGAACGGGTGAAGAGCCAGATCCAGTCCGACCTGGGACTGGACCCGGCGGGGGCCCTGCTGGTTTCGGCCAAGGAGGGAATCGGCATCGATGCGCTCCTGGAGGCCATCGTCCAACGGCTGCCCGCTCCGGCCGGTGACGCCGAGGCGCCCCTGCGGGCACTGATCTTCGACTCGCACTACGACCCCTACCGCGGCACGGTCGTGTATTTCCGCGTCTTCGAGGGGCGCGTCCGCGCCGGTGACACGATTCGCTTCATGTCCAACAACGCCGCTTATAAAGTGGAAGAGGTCGGAATTTTCCAGCTGCGTCAGATCCCGGTAACGGAGCTATCCGCCGGCCAAGTGGGCTACCTCACGGCCGCCATCAAAACGATCAGCGACACGCGCTGCGGAGATACCATCACCCTCAAGGAGCGGCCCTGCGCCGAGCCGCTGCCGGGGTTTAAGGAAGCGAAACCCGTGGTGTTCTCGTCCATCTACCCGGTGGCGGCCGACGATTACGAAGAGCTGTCGACGGCGCTTGAGAAATTGAAGCTGAACGATGCCGCCATCGTGTACGAAAAAGACACGTCCGTCGCCCTGGGCTTCGGGTTTCGCTGCGGCTTTCTGGGTCTGCTTCATCTGGAGGTCGTGCAGGAGCGCCTCGAGCGCGAATATGGACTTTCCCTGATCCTGACGGCTCCCTCGGTTCGTTACCGCATCCATATGCGCGACGGCTCAGAGATGACCATCGACAACCCGGCGCTCTACCCCGACCCCACCCTGATCGACTCCACCCTGGAGCCCTTCATCCGCGCCACCATCATCGTCCCGGACCGCTACATGGGGGCGGTCATGAAGCTCTGCTTGGAGCGCCGCGGCACCAACACGAACTACCAGTATCTGACCAGCGACCGGCTGGAAATGATCTTCGAAATCCCGTTGGCCGAGGTGATCTACGACTTCTACGACAAGCTCAAGTCGATCACCCAGGGGTATGGATCCTTTGACTACGACCTGCTCGACTACCGCGAGACCGACCTGGTCAAACTCGATATCCTCATCAACAGTGAGCGCGTCGACGCCCTGTCTCAGCTGGTGCACCGCGACAGCGCCGTGACGCGGGCGCGCACCGCCTGTGAGAAAATCAAGGAGGAAATGCCGCGGCAGATGTTCAAAATTGCCATTCAGGGCGCCATCGGCGGCACCATCATTTCCCGAGAAACGGTCTCTCCGCTGCGCAAGGACGTTCTGGCCAAGTGCTACGGGGGCGACGTCACGCGTAAACGCAAGCTGCTCGAAAAGCAGAAGCGCGGCAAGAAACGCATGAAGATGGTCGGCAAGGTCATGATTCCGCAGTCCGCATTCCTGGCGGTATTAAAGACGGACACGGATTGAGAAGGCGGAAGCTGGAGGTCGGAAGCAGGAGCAGGGAGTGCGAAATTATGGGGAAAACGGTTGCTGAGAAGATCTTCGATACCCACGTGGTGGACCGCCCGGCGCAGGATGTTTGGATTCTGCGCCTGGATGCGGTGTTCTGTCACGAGATCACCACCCCCACCGCCATCCTGGATCTGATGCGCAAGGGCCGGGACCGGGTCTTCGACCCCGCCAAAATCAAGGCGGTCATCGACCACGTGACCCCCGCCAAGGATTCCAATACCGCCCTGCAGGGCAAAATTCTGCGGGACTGGGTGCGCCGCCACCAGATCGCGGACTTCTTTGATGTCGGCCGCAACGGGGTCTGCCACGTGCTTTTCCCCGAGCAGGGCTTCGTCCGACCCGGCACCACCGTGATCATGGGAGATTCCCACACCTGCACGGACGGGGCCTTCGGCGCCTTCACCCCCGGCGTGGGCACCACCGACCTGGCGGTGGGCATTCTCAAAGGCGTCGCCGCCTTCCGCACTCCGCGCACGATGAAGATCAGCCTCGTCGGACAATTACGGCCGGGCGTGTTCGCCAAGGACGTCATCCTGTCCATCATCGGCCGCATCGGCATGAACGGCGCCACCCATCGCATCGTCGAATTCGATGGTCCGGTGGTGGCGGCCATGAACATGGACGCCCGCATGACGCTGTGCAACATGACGGTTGAAGCCGGCGGCACCTGCGGAATCTGCTACCCCGACAAGATAACCGCCGATTACCTCTGGGAGTTCATTCGGGATGGCTACCCAAACCAGGCTGCCGCCGCAGCGGCCTTTCGCCAATGGTGGCCCGATCCGGATGCGGTCTACGAGGAGGTGATCGTGCACGACGTTTCCGAGGTGGAGCCCGTCACCACCTTTGGATGGAAACCGGACAACGTCAAGCCGGTCCGCGAGATGCAGGGCACCCCCATCGACCAGGTATTCATCGGCTCCTGCACCAACGGCCGTCTGGATGACCTGCGCAGCGCGGCCAGCGTGCTGAAAGGGCGGAAGGTCCACCCGCACGTGCGCGCCATCGTCTGCCCGACGACCACTCAGATCTACGCTCAGGCGCTGGCCGAAGGCCTCATCCAAATTTTTCTGGACGCGGGGTTCTGTGTCACCAACCCCACCTGCGGGCCCTGCCTGGGAATGAGCACCGGGGTCCTGGCCGAAGGCGAGGTTTGCGCCTCGACCTCCAACCGCAACTTCAACGGCCGCATGGGCCGCGGCGGCATGGTGCACCTCATGAGCCCGGCCACCGCGGCGGCGTCGGCGCTGGCCGGTCATATTCAAAATTCCGAACTATTCAACGGATAGGACGACCACCAATGAAATCCTTCGGCGGCAGCGTGTTGTTTCTGAACCGGCCGGATATCAACACCGACGAGATCATCCCGGCAAAATATCTGACCGAAATCGAGCGGGAGGCATTGAAGCCTTATCTGTTCGAAGACCTGAAACTGGACGGCTTTGCGCCGCACCGCGACATTCCGGGGCGCGAGGTCATCATCAGCCGAGCCAACTTCGGCTGCGGCTCGTCCCGCGAGCACGCCCCCTGGGCGCTGGAGGCCAACGGCATCCGCTTGATCATCGCGGAAAGCTTTGCGCGCATCTTCCGCCAGAACATGTTCAACTGCGGCCTGCTGGCCGTGGAGCTGCCGGCCGAAACCATCGACCGGCTCGTTACGGAGTTCGCTCAGCGCGCAACCGTTGCCACGGCGGACGTCGCACGGTCCGTGCTGGCCATCCGCGCCGACGGCCGTACGGAGGAGATTCCGTTTACGCTCGCCGAGTTCGATCGGGCGCTGGTCGAAGCCGGCGGCTGGCTGGAATACGCAGACACCAACTATTGATGCGGCCGCACGCTCATCCGCCGGCATCCCTGGACTTTTTCCCCTGCTCGAAGCAGTGCTTCCCATACCAGTCGATCTGGCGGCAGATACCACGCACGATCTGCACTTCCTTCGCACGCAGTTGCATGCGCGTGCCGAAATGGCGCAGGTTGTTCATGAAATAGTCCGGGTTGGCCGGGTTGATGAAGCAGATGCGCAGGAGCACGTCTTTGAGCTGCGCGTACATGGCATCGAGCTCGAAGCGGTTGGCCAGACGGGGGGCGAATTCCCTGGGCGCATCAAGGTTGCAGCGAAACAGTTCGTAGCAGACGACCATGACCGCCTGCGCGAGGTTGAGTGAGGAAAAGTCCGCCGTGGGGATCGTCATGACGCTGTGACAGAAGCGCAGGTCTTCGTTGGTCAGCCCGCGATCCTCGGGGCCGAAGAGGATGGCGATTGAATTGTCCGCCGAAATCGGGATCAGCATCTCCGCCAGACGGGCGGGGCTGCTGATGACCTGTCGCTGACCGCCCAGGCGCGCGGTGGTTCCCACGACATAGGCGAACTCCTTCAGCGCCTCGGACAAGCCGGCAAAAACCTCCATGTCCTCGACCACATCGAGGGCCGCGTGGGTGGCCATCTTGCACACCCGCGTCAGGTCGCATCGCGGCGGATCCACCACGATCAACCGCCGGAGACCCATGTTGCACATGGCGCGGGCGGCTGCGCCGATGTTTTCGGAGATGTTCGGCTGGACCAGGACGATGGCGATGTTCGCCAGGTTGATTTTAACCGCCATCAGGCGATGATCTCAAACCGGTTGAAAAAATAGCCGATCTCGAACGCTGCGGTCTCGGGCGCGTCGGAACCGTGGACCACGTTTTTTTCGATATCGGTTGCGAACTCCCGGCGCAGGGTCCCTTCGGCCGCCTTGCGGTAATCCGTGGCGCCCATGAGCTCGCGCCAGCGTGCGATGGCATTTTCTCCTTGCAGAACCATCACCACGGCCGGGCCCGAACTCATGAAGGCGGTGAGGCTTTCAAAAAACGGACGCTCGCGGTGCACGGCATAAAAGCCTTCCGCCTGGAACCGGCTCATGTGCACCATTTTGATGGCGCCGATTTTCAAACCCAGTCCCTCGATGCGCTGGATCACCTTGCCGACCAGACCGCGCGCGACTCCGTCGGGCTTGATGATGGACAGTGTTTGCTCCATGATTAATATTCCTTTCTTTCGATGGGTGTTGCACGGTGGCATAGCAGATGGACGCCGGGCAAGTCAACTTCGTTGGTTTTGCAAAAAAACCAATCGAGGTTGACAATCCGGTGCATTGCTTTTTATAATTTTTCCACACAACCGCTCCATGGCAGCGGTCAAGGGGGGATGCCCGGATGCCGATTTATGAATTCTATTGCAGCGACTGCAACACCATTTTCAGTTTCTTTTCCCGGTCCATCAATACGTCCAAAAAACCCAAATGCCCGAAATGCAAAAGCCGGCCGCTGTCCCGGATGATGTCCGCCTTTGCTTTCACCGGCCGGGCCAAGGAGGACGGCGGATCGGACGATTTGCCGTTCGATGAAAACCGGATGGAAAGGGCAATGCAGACCCTGGCGAGCGAGGCAGAATCCATCGATGAAGAGAACCCGCGGCAGGCGGCCAACCTGATGCGCAAGCTGACCGACATGACCGGCATGGAGCTCGGCCCCGGCATGACCGAGGCGCTCCGCCGCATGGAGCAGGGCGAGGACCCGGATCAGATCGAGGCCGAAATGGGGGATCTTCTCGAAGGCGAGGACCCGTTCATGCTGCCCGGGAAAAAGGGATCCAAAAAAGCCGGAAATAGCCGCCCGGCCCCCCGGCGGGACGACACCTTGTATGACCTGTGAGGATGTTATTACCCCGGCAAGAAAACAGGTTCAACTTTAGCCTATGTTCGGCGGGTCGGGGTTTCGGCCGCAGCGCGCCGCAACCAAATTGTCAGGCGACTCTGCCACGCCCCCCAGCCGTCTAGAGGAACCGCGCACAGGCAGAGACGGCCAAGGGCTGCGTGGGCATCGGCCCTCCGGGGCTGCCCGGACACGTATGGAGCGGGATAGCTGCCGTCCGCAGGTTCTTTGAACGGATGGTTGCGACGCACTGCGGCCGAAACCCCGACCCGCCGATGAGTGATATGGCCGCAAATGAATATAATTTATTGCCGAAGCAATAATGATGATCGAAGCAGGTTACCTCAATCAGATTGAGGCCCGGGAGGGCGATATCACCAAGCTGGCGGTGGATGCCATTGTCAATGCCGCCAACACGTCGCTGCTCGGCGGCGGCGGGGTGGACGGCGCCATCCATCGGGCGGCCGGTCCGGAACTTTTGGCAGAATGCCGGGGCATCGGCGGCTGCCCCACGGGCGAAGCCCGGATCACCAAAGGCTACCGGCTGCCAGCCCGCTACGTGATTCACACGGTCGGGCCGGTGTATCGAGGCACTCCGCGCGACCGGGAACTTTTAAGCGCCTGCTACCGCAACAGCATCGAGCTGGCGGTTCGGAATAGATTGTCGACTCTCGCCTTTCCGGCTATCAGCTGCGGAGTCTACGGCTATCCCATCGGGGAGGCCTGCCGAGTCGCCGTCGATACCACTTTGCAGCTTCTGGAAGCCCACCCGTCCATTCAAACGGTCTTTTTCGTGCTTTTTTCGGCCGGACATCTGAAGATCTACCAGGACTACCTCGCCGATGTGAAATGAAAAGCGGACGTGCCTGAGCTCACCCGTTTTTACCCGTTTTTTGATTGACAAGCCGCATGCGTACACCTATTATCTGACCTTAAATCATTGCACCAACGCCTGAAATTAGCAGGCCTATTCGAGGAGGAACAACATGGTAGAGGTCACCCCGGCAGCCCATCATCAGATTGCTGAATATTTCAAGAACAAAGAGGTTTCGCCCATCCGTATCTTTTTGAACGAGGGCGGGTGAGGCGGACCGTCTCTGGCTATGGCTCTGGATGAGCCGCGCGATACCGACAGCGTTTTCAACGTAAACGGGTTTCAATTCGTGATCGACAAGGATTTTTACGAAAAGGCCAAACCCGTAACCGTGGATTTCATGGGATATGGTTTCAGGATCAATTCGAGCATCAACCTCAGCGCCGGCGGGGGATGCGGAGGCTGCCACGGATCGTGCAGCACCGAGAAATAATGCCATCATGCGATCGGGGGGCGGCGTCCGCAAGACGTCGCCCCTTTTTATTTAGGGAGAGGAAACCGACATGCCTGAGTTCGTGGACATCGTAAAGACCCGCCGGAGCATCCGAAAATATGAAGACCGGAACGTGCCGCCGGAGACGCTGGACACCATCCTGGAAGCCGTCCGCTGGTCGCCCTCCTGGGCCAACACCCAGTGCTGGGAAATCGTGATCGTCCGAGATCCAGCCGTCAAGCAGCAGCTGCAGGCCACTCTTCCGCCCAAGGGCAACCCGGCTGCCGGGGCCATGCTGCAGGCGCCGGTGGTCCTGGCCCTGTGCGGCCGCCTCAAGAGCTCAGGCTATTACAAAGACCAGGCTACCACCAAGTTCGGGGACTGGTTCATGTTCGACCTCGGCATCGCCTGCCAGAACATCTGCCTGACGGCTCATGCGCTCGGGCTCGGCACGGTGGTGGTAGGCCTCTTCGACCACGACCGGGCCAAGGCCGTCTTGAAGGTTCCGGAGGGATACGAGCTGGTCGCCATGATCCCGCTGGGATTTCCCGCCAAAGTATCCTCGGCCCCCAACCGCCGGGAAAAAACTGAATTCACGCATCAGGACGCTTTTTAACCGCCGACACTGAAGCTCGGGGACGGCCATGACCCATCCCGCCGCGGAAGCAGTTCTGCGTTACCACGAGCAGACCAAGCACCACCTGGATCGCTATGCGCGGTCGCTGGGCTACATGGACTGGGAAAACCAACCGGATCCCTTTCGCCGGTACGAAGGGGTTCCGCGGATCTCCCTGCCGTTGCTGTCCGAGGACCCGGCGGACGGCCACCATGGTTTGTACCAAGCCGACCGGTCTCCCGCCCCTTTGGGTCTCACACTCATCGCCGGAATCCTCGAACTTTCCATGGGACTTTCCGCCTGGAAAGAGACGGCCGGATCCCGCTGGGCCCTGCGCATGAATCCTTCCAGCGGCAACCTGCA
>JALOPB010000288.1 GCA_025454115.1 Desulfobacterales bacterium
GGCGTCATCGGTGATCCAGCCTTGATCGGAACACTTGATGATCGCCCAGGAAATGAGTTCTCTGGAGTTGAGCTCACTCACCGCGTGCTCCAGCACTTTGGCGCTGGCGGTATAGGAAACAGCTTCAAGCCTCTTGAAGCCAATGGCCGCAATTACCGAAATGATTACCAACACCGCTATGATCTCAATTAGCGTAAAGCCTTTCTCGTTTCCGAGAGATATATCAGGCGTGGAGGATTTCATTTTTTCTGTTTTGCATATAATTGCAGCAGCATACGGCATATGAGGACCAGGGTGAATCGAGCCTCACGGCACGCTACTGCCGTCGCCATTAGAAAAGCCATGTCCGCGCAGTATAAATCGACTGTTTTTCTTAGAACTTTAGGTCCCTAACCGATGGTACCGACAATCTTATGGGCACCGTGGGATACTGGTCACAAGTGATTTTTTCTTGGAATCTCTTTAGTATCAACCCGATCCGGCCGATAGATAATGAAGCTGTAATCGGGTGTTTACAACTCGGATTAGGTAAACAGCCGTTTGAACTGGTTTGGTGGGTCAAATCAGAGCCTAACGCAGATGCGATAGCCTTCCATCTATGAGAAACGATTACCCTTCCCCTAAGTTGGCTGGCCGCTGGACCTCCAGACACATAGCCCTTTGGGCCGGCATCCTGTTCCTGTTATTCGGCATAACGGTAACATACTGGAAAGCCCGTCACCAAGACGCACAGATGCGATCGGAGCTCTTGGTCCAAGGGCGACTGGTGGCAGAGATTGTTGGCTCCAATGAGGTTTTAAGCCTTACGGGTACCTCAGCGGACTTGGAATCATCAGCCTACCGAAACTTAAAGGCACAGCTATCGATTGTTCGTCACGTCAACCCTGCCATTAGGTTCCTTTATCTGACGGGGCTTAAGAGAGACGGCTCTGTATTTTTCTTTGTTGATTCGGAATCTCCCGATTCAGAAGATTACTCCGCACCCGGGCAGATTTACGAAGAAGCCTCTGAGGCTTTCAAAGCGTCCTTTCGCAGCATTGAAGGAGTCGTCGAAGGACCCGTACCGGACCGATGGGGCACTTGGGTCAGCGCGCTGGTGCCGATAATGAGCCCTCTTTCGGCCCAACCAGTTGCAGTTCTGGGGATGGATGTGGACGCCAAGAATTGGACCTACAACATCCTTATGCAGTGTCTGCCGCTTGCAGCGTTGACACTCTTATTCAGTACGGTGTCGGTTTTTTACTATTTCCTTTTTCGGAACTCCGAAATGGCCCGGCGGCTAATCGCCGATTCCCGGAACCAACTATCGGAGAGCGAGGAACGCTACCGGATCGCAGCGAACAATACCGGCCAGCTCGTTTACGACGTCCACTTGGCCAGCGGCAAGATCGACTGGTCGGGTGCCATCGAGGCGGTCACAGGCTATACCGCTGAAGAATTCGCAACCGTCGGCAGCAAAGGCTGGATGGATCTTATTCACCCGGATGACCGCGACCATGCGTTGAAACTTCGTGACCAGGCGATCTCCACGGGTGGGCCCTATATTGCAGATTATCGTTTCAGGAAAAAGGATGGAAGCTTCGTTGAAATCGCGGAACGGGGTTCTTTTTCCACTGACCCAAGTGACCCTGAGGTCCATCTTATCGGCGTCATGGAGGATGTCAGCCGGAAGCGCGAGGCGGAAAGGGAACTAATAGAGAGCCAGCGAATGATTTCGACGCTGATGGGCAATCTGCCCGGCATGGCCTACCGCTGCCGCGAGGACCAGTTCTGGACAATGGAGTTCGTCAGCCAGGGTTGCATGGGATTAACCGGCTATTCGCCCGAGCAGCTGATTTCGAACGAAGTGGTATCGTACGACGATATAATTCATCCTGAAGATCGTGAGCGGGTCCGGCTGCAGGTTAACCAGGCACTCGACAAAGGGTTGCCTTTCAATATGACCTACCGCATTCGCTGTGCCGGGGGCGAGGAGAAATGGGTATGGGAAAAGGGTCAGGGGATTTTCTCAGGAAACGGGAAGCTCTTAACCCTGGAGGGCATTGTAATTGATGTGACTGAAAAGCAGCGGGCCGAGGCTGCTCTCAAGGAGAGCGAGGCCAACTACCGCCGCATCGTTGAGACCGCCAAGGAAGGGATCTGGATCACTGACGCCGATTTCCTCACTAGATTCGTAAACCCCTTCATGGCCCATATCCTGGGTTACCGTGCGAATGAAATGATCGGAAGGCCTCTTCATGATTTCATGTGCGAGGAAGATCTTCCTGATCTGAAACGGAAGATGGAATCGCGGCGGAAGGGCATCTCCGAGGTCTATGAACGGCGCTATCGAAGAAAAGATGGGGCCATCTGTTGGATGCTGGTATCGGCTGCTCCCCTGGCCGACACGGAGGGGAAATTCTCTGGTTCGCTTGGGATGATGACCGACATCACCGAACGCATGGCGGCCGACAAGGCCTTGCGAAACAGTGAATTTCGCTTCCACAGCCTGATCGATTCATCGCCGGACGTTGTGATCCTTCTGGACCTGGACGGATACATCACCGATACAAACCGAAGCCTTTATGCCGTCACCGGTTATGAACAGAACGAATTCGTTGGATGCCATTTTAAGCAGCTGCTGCCGGACCAATATCACCAGGATGCCTACCGAGCCATCAATTCACTGAAAGAGGGGTTTCGACGGGACGAAGTCTTCGAAATAGAGTTTCCAAGAAAGGACGGTGCGATAGCATCCCTGCGGGTGCGTGGATGGATCGTCACCGACGAGGATGACCAGCCGCTTGCAATAGGTGCGTTCATAAGGGATGTGACCGATGAAAAAAAACTGGCGGACGAAAGGCAAACCCTTCAAAACCAGCTTCAGCAGGCCCAAAAAATGGAGGCCATCGGAGCGCTCGCGGGCGGCATCGCGCACGATTTCAACAACATCCTCAGCGTCATCATGGGTAACGCCGAAATATTGGAGTACTCCGGCTCGCTCGATCCATCCTCCAAGGAATGCATCGACAGCATCCTTTCCGCTTCCCGGCGGGCAAAAAAGCTGGTTGCCCAGATCCTTGCGTTCAGCCGGAGGGGGCAGCACGACAAAATCCTTCTCAACCTGAACAACGTGGGAAGGGAAACGTTGGGATTCTTGCGGGCATCACTGCCTTCCAACATCGAGCTCAAACATTTTTTCGATCCGGGAATTGGTACGGTGCTCGCTGATCCGACCCAGCTACAGCAGGTGCTGATGAACTTGTGCACCAACGCCATGCATGCGATGGGGGATGAGAGCGGCGTGCTGAAGATAGAACTGGCCAATGCCCACCTATCGGAAAAGGACATACGGTTCGACCCGGAGGCAGAACCCGGTGATTATGTCGAATTGACCGTCTCCGATACCGGTCATGGGATGGATCAGCTCACCCTGGAGAGGATTTTCGAGCCGTATTTTACAACCAAACCAGAGGGAAAAGGGACCGGGCTTGGGCTTGCCACCGTTCATGGAATCGTAAAATCCCACGGCGGGATCATTCGCGTCGAAAGCCAACCCGGCCGGGGCACGGTCTTTCATGTGTTCTTGCCCCGCGCAGAGGGGGTTCATTCGCCGGTACCTGTGCCATCGCAGCCGATGCCCACGGGCAGCGGACGTATCCTTTTCGTTGATGATGAACCGGCAATCGCTGAGCTGGGCCTGCAGGCCCTAAGCCGATTGGGGTACCGGGTGGACACCCGTACGAGCCCGATTGAGGCACTTGAGGCGTTTCGCAAGAACCTTGGGAAATACGACCTTGTGATCACTGACCTCGCCATGCCTCAAATGCCTGGATTGAAGCTTGCCAGAAAGCTGATTGAGCTTCAACCAGACTTGCCGGTGATAGTGTGCACGGGGTTCAGCGACGATTTCCGAAAAGAAAGCGCCCATTCAATAGGGGTGCGCGAGGTTCTTTTTAAACCTTTGGCGATTCGTGATCTGGCAGAAGCAGTTCAGAAAATCGTGATTGAGAAAAATCAAGGACCACCCATATTCGCATCGTCACGTGCCATGGCTTCATAAAAAGCTTGCATATTCAATTTGGAATAGGGGGAGGCGACCGTCTAAATTTGATGTATTCTTGCATCCCTTTCCGAGAGCACTCCAGGCAACAACTGGATGTAACGATCGCCCACCTATCCTTGATCGTTGATCCAAATCGATAACGTTAAAATCGCCTGTTTTTCGTAATTTGCGAGGATATTGTGCCATTACCTGTATAGCTGCTGCAGGTGGCCTGATTACAATGAATCTCTCATAGACACTTCGTTGTCGGCTGCAAAATTTCATGCTATATTTTTTAATATCCTGAATCAGTACTGTCCGGTTAAGATTTTCCGATCAGGACATAAAGTTTTGTTATCACTATTAATATGAACGATTTTTGT
>JALOPB010000289.1 GCA_025454115.1 Desulfobacterales bacterium
CTCATCGCGCTTGATTTTCTTGACGGTTTTTTTAAGGCGATCGCCCGGTACGGCCGCCGGTTCGGCGACGGTCGGCGCGGGTTCCTCCGCCGGCACGGAGCCGGGAGCTTCGGCAGGTTCCGCGGCGATCGGCTCGACAACCGGCTCTGGCGCCGGCGCCGGGAGTTCGGCTTCTTCGCTCATCGAGTCCGCCGCCGGTTCCGGGATGATGTCATCGACGGGAGGCTCAGGGGCTTCCGGTTCCGGCAGGGCCTCAGGGGCGACGTCGAGCGCCGGTTCTTCCGGGGTTTCGGACACCTTGCGGCGCCGCCGGATGACCGTGGGTTTAACCCGTTTTTCTTCCAGACCCGTTTCTTTTTTCCCGAAGATAACGGCTTTGGCACGCTGGGCCGCTTCGTCATCCAACGAACTCATATGGCTGCCGACAGCAATCCCCAGGCCCTGAAGTTTATCCATCAGCGCCTTGTTGGTCAGATTCAATTCCCTGGCCAGTTCGTAGACCCGAATTTTCGACATAACTCCCCCTCACCCTTCGCATTCGCGCCTTTCCAGCGTAAGTTGCGCCGTCTAGGCCTCCTTGGTCGGTCCATCTGTGTGGGCCGTGCTGGAGGCGGCCGGGTCCACCGCCGGACGAGCGCCCGCTTCGTCCTCCGCAGGGGCTGGTTGCCCATTTTGAGATGCTTCCCCGGGGCGTTCGGGTTCCGGCTCCGGCGCAGCGTCCTGCTCGACCGCCGCCTGGGCCGCCTCAATCAGACTTTCGGCCATGGACTCATCCACTCCACGGATCTGCAAAAGCTCCTCGCGCGTGGCCTTGGCGATCTCTTCGGCGGAATAGAACCCCTTTTCATAGAGCGCATCCGCCAGGCTAATGCCTACGCCCGGCAGCGCCATGAGTGAATTGTAGCCGCTCTGCATGGCTTGATTGTAGGCGCTCTCGCTCTTCACGTCGAGATGCCAGCCGGTCAGCTTGGAGGCCAACCGCACGTTCTGCCCCTTCTTGCCGATGGCGATGGAAAGGAACTCGTCGGGAACGATGACTTCCATGGAGCGGTTGTCTTCATCGATGATCACCCGCGAGATCTCTGCCGGCGCCAGGGAGCTGCAAACGAATTTCGCAGGGTCGATATGCCACGGTATAATATCGATCTTTTCGCCGCGCAGTTCCTGCACCACGTTTTGCACCCGGCTGCCCTTCATGCCCACGCAGGCACCCACCGGGTCGATATCGGAATTGCTCGACGCCACGGCGATCTTGGCACGCACGCCGGGTTCGCGGGAGGCGCCCATAATGGATACGATGCCCTCGCTGATTTCCGGCACCTCGGTGCGGAACAGCGTGATCAAAAAATGGGGATGCGTTCGCGACAGCACGACCTGGGGCCCGCGCGATTCGTGCAGCACTTCCAAGATCAGCGCGCGGATGCGGTCTCCCCGGCGGTAGCTTTCCTTGGGAACTTGTTCGCGGATGGGCAGCGCGCCCTCGGTCTGGCCAAGATTGACGATGATGTCTCCGCGGTCGATCCGTTGGACGATGCCGTTGATGATTTCGCCCTTGCGGTCGATGTAGCTCGTATACACGGCATCCTTCTCGGCGTCCTTGAGCTTCTGAATGATGACTTGCTTGGCGGACTGAGCGGCGATACGCCCGAAGGTGTTGGTGTCCATCTTTGTACCCAGGCTGTCTCCGACCTCGCATTCCGGGTCGAGCCGACGGCCCTCCTCGATGCTGATTTGCAACATGGGCTCTTCGACCACTTCGATCACTTCTTTGAACTGAAACACCTCCAGTTCGCCCGTTTCTTCGCTGTACTGGACCTCAATATCGATTTTAGGACCGTATTTTTTACGGGCGGCAGATTTCAAGGCTTCTTCCAGTGCCTTGATGAGGATATGCCGGTCAATGCCCTTGTCACGGCTGACCTGTTCGATGACCCGTTTGATTTCTGAAATCAACATGGGGCTTCTCCATCTGGTTGTCGAATTAGGATGGTTTCGCCGCGCGATCTGACGATTCCATCAAGTACGCTTTCGAAATGGTGTCGATCGGGATAGCGACCGTGGTGCGGCCGGTATTTATCCGGACCGTTCGGTCGGACAAACCTTCCAGCATGCCACTGAAATGCTTCTGACCGTTGATCGCACTGCGGGTCCGGATTTTAGCCCGTTGACCGCGGAAGCGTTCAAAGTCCTCTGCACGGGCCAACGGTCGATTCGGCCCCGGCGAGGATACTTCCAGGTGGTACGGTCCGAGGTCGGGCAGATGCACATCCAGCAGGTCTCCCAGTTCACGGCTGATCGATGCACAGTCTTCCAGCGTCACGCCTCCCGGTTTATCGATGAACAGCCGCAAGATGCGTCCACCGCGCTCACGGTGGTATTGCAGCTGGATCAGCTCCATGCCATCGGCGTTGCATAGTGCCTCGGCCAGCGGTCGGGCCTGGGCCATAACGACCTCCTCATCTACCGGAGTGGCCTGCGGAAGACCGGCGCCCGCTTTTTTCTTTGCAGCGATGGCGTCGCGCCTGCTCACGACTTGAATCCTCCATATTCCAAACAAATAAAAAACGGGCTGTACGCCCGTTTCCTCATGTTCAGGTAGAACCTCTGCGGTGGAGCTGAAGGGGTTATTCGCTCATAAAAGGATCATGGCTGCTTCCATTCCACGTCACATAACGCCCTACCTCAACCTGCCGAGCAAAACGGAAAAGGCTTGAATGGAGCGGGCAACGAGATTCGAACTCGCGACACCAAGCTTGGGAAGCTTGTACTCTACCAGCTGAGCTATGCCCGCTCATCCAAGAAAAGACTTTTACGCCAAAGAAAAAATCTTGTCAATATATTTTCGCCAGCAATCTCGGTTATTTGATCCGCGCCGGTCGGTCCGCTTCAGTCGAGCAGGCGACGCAGCTGGTCCAGCTCGGCCCGGATTTCATCCAGCAATTGCCGTGGAACGGGCGGCTCGTCTCCGGAACGCATCCGCAGGTGCTGACGGGCACCGTCGATCGTGAACCGGCGCTGGTAGAGAAGGGTTTTGATTTCGAGGACCAGTTCCACTTCTTTGCGCGTGTATAAACGCTGGCCGGTGGCGGTCCGCCGGGGGCTGATCCTCGGAAACTCGGTCTCCCAAAAACGCAGAACATGGGTCGGAACGCCCGCGATCTTGCTGACCTCGCCGATTTTGAAATAAAGCTTGTCCGGGATGGGTGCACGGTTGGGCGCGGAACGTTCTTTCATGGATTGCCTTCCCTCCGAAGGCTTTCCGCATGGGCGGATGCATGCCCTCGAGCAGCGGCCGGTCAGCGGCGGCGCCAGAACCGCCTCATTAGGCAAGGCTCCGGAGGCAGCTCCGATTGACCGCTATCGGCCCGGAAGTGTTGCCTGGAAACTTCCCAGAAGACGCTCGGTCACAAATTGATGCAGCGTGTTAACTTCATCGTCCTCAAGCGTTTTTTCCGGCGAGCGGTAGGTCAGCCGGAACGACAGGCTGCGCTTGCCGGCTGCAATCGGCCCCCCGGAAAACACATCGAACAGCTGAATGCTTTCCAACAGGTCCAGGTTCATAGCGGCGACGGCGTTGAGGATCGTCCGGGCCTCCAGGGATGGGTCGACGATTAATGTAATGTCGCGGGCGACCGCCGGGAACCTCTGCGCCCGCATCCGGTATCGGGTCTGCGAGAGCAGCGCTTCCAGCGCTTCGATTTCCAGCTCGAACAGAAAGGCGGTTTGTTTGAGATCGAAAGTGGCGCGGACTCTGGGATGCAATTCACCGATGAGTCCGATCTCCCGACCGTCGCATAGAATCCGTCCGGAATAACCCGGGCGCGTATAGAAACATTGCGCTTCGGCCATATGGGCCACTTCGACGGTTTGGAGATGGAGGGCGCCGAGCAGTCCCTCGACAGCGCCCTTGAGGTCGTAAAAATCGCACGGGGCCTCTTTGGCGTGCCAGGACAGCGGGTCGCGTGAACCACTCCACAAACCGGCGATCATTTCGGGTTCTTCAGGCAGCTCGGCGCCGGAACGCTGGAGAAAGACCTTGCCGATTTCGAAGATCTTCAACCGGCGCGTCTGCTGGGCGAGATTGAATCGAAGCGTCTCCAGAAGTCCGGGGACCAGCGAGGGCCGCATGACGGACTGGTCCTCCGCCAGGGGGTTCAACACCGTCACGGTCTGCCGCCGCGGGTCATCGGCCGGAAGCACGAGCCGGTCACAGGACAGCCCGTGGATGAAGCTGTAGGTGATCACTTCCGTGAAGCCGAAACCGGTCAGGACGGTCTTGATGCGCTGGCGCAGCTCCAGCCGCCCGGCCGGCGGCCGTTCGCCGGCCGGCAAACGGGGAAAGGTGGTCGGAATGGTGTCAAAGCCCGACAGCCGCGCCACCTCTTCGATGAGATCCTCCGGCCGCG
>JALOPB010000290.1 GCA_025454115.1 Desulfobacterales bacterium
CTGCTGCTTCAGCACCTGGCCGTCCGTGGGTGCGAAGTAGGTCGCGAACAGCCCGTCCAGCATGCGCTCGTCCGGCTTGGTGACGAGGTCGCTGCGGCCGCTGAAGCAGTAGTCCATGGCGTCCAGGATCAACTGGCGCTGAGCGCGGTGGTCTTTGAAATGGTATCCCAGCACATGCATGAAGGTGCGCTGGGCTTCCTTGAGGCTGGCTTCCGCCACGGCATTGAACAGCGTTCGGCGCGCCGGAGTTTCGACGCTGAAGGCCAACTGCCGAATGAGGGACAACAGCACGGCGCTTTTGTAGAGCTGGTGCAGCCGTCGCGCGCCGTTCATGGCGCTGGCCGGCTGGTGCTCGGTCCGCGGCAGGTAGCCGGGATAGTTGTTCACAAAAAGCAGCTGAAAGATGTTCTGAAAGCAATCGATGCCGACCAGCGGGTCCTCGAGGTCGATGCGCATGTCCAGCGTGTTGTCCAGCCGGTCCGCCAGCTTCACCTCCACCACATCGGGAAAGGCGGCCGAGCATTCCAGCATCCGGCCGATGTAGCGGTAATAGGATTCGGACTTGGTGCGGGTGAGGCATTTCAGGCGCTGGATGAGCCGGGACTCCTCCTCCGCCGGCATGTGCGCCAGCATGTCGAAGAGCCGCTGCTCCATGTCGCGCCATTCCTGTGCCTCGAAATCAACGGATTGCACGTCTTCCAGGATATCGTGAAAGAGCACGGTCAGAAGGCTCTCCAGGTCGGGGGCTTCATGGGCGCGCGTCATCAGGGCGGCGGCCCGCAGCGGGTGCAGGACCGCCATGGGCCCGAGGCGCCGGCGCTTGTGGCTGTATGCGCTGAACAGATACCCCAGGGCCTCCATCATGAGGCTTTTCTTTTCCAGCTCCAGCCGTTCGTCCGAGTCCAGTCGCTTGCCGCCGAGGATGTACAGCAACACATTATACCGGTTCAGCGACGCCGCGCTCAGATTGTAATTCAGCACCGAAGACAGCTTGAAAAATTCCGTCAGATCGAACGCGGACATGGACCACCTCGGACGAGAACAAACGTTGGGGTGATGTTGGCGCCGGCCATCGGCCGGCAGGACGCGCGGAGGACTGCGCCGATACTTCTTGTGATTGGTGCGGTATTATGACAAACCATCCTGAAAAGTCAACGCCGCCGGATGGCCGATGGATGGCGGCCGGCATCCGGGCATGGACATGATCTCGATCGGCCCTACGACCGAAAATGCGCACTCGCCGACCGAGCGACTGCATGGGCCTTCACTCGCCCGCGTCGCGGAATTTCTGTGGGCCCTGCTGGCATCCCTGGCGGCAGAATGAAGGACGGCGGGATTCTCCTCCGGAATTGGAGGCGGTCACTAATTCAAATTGAAACAGAGCGAGGAGTTGAAGCCGGCTGGCTTGGAACCAGACCCATCAGAATCTGATAGACGCTGTACTTCGTCTTGCAGAAATAAATGTCAAACGGTTCCGCCCGGCCTTCCCGGCGATAGATGCGGATGCCGGGGATATCGGCATTCTGGATGTACTCGGCGTGGGCGTTGATCAGCAATGGCTCAACATCGTGTTTGTTCAGCCAGGGGATGCAGGCGCCCTCCATGCCCAACTCGGGGTCCATGATCGAGCGGACCTTCTCGGTCACCCCGCCGACCGCCAGGATGATATCGCCGGTCAGCGATCCGGTCACGCCGTAACGCTGGTTGACGGGCTGTTTGATGAAATCCGATATGAGCGCGATGTCCATGGCCACCGAGGCGCTGTCGCCTTCCACCCCGCCGTGCGCCTGGATGTACTCCACGTGCATTTCATAACCAACGTTCGGTGCACCGATCTTCTTCAGCACTTTCTTGATGGAGGCCCTCACATTTTGGGCGGCGGCTTTGGCGATTTCCCCCATTTTCCCCGGCGCCGCCACCTTGTCCGCGCTGCCCACGTTGATCTGGCAATGAATCGGCAGCGGCTGACCGTGCATCTGTCCGCTGGACTTGGCATAGATGACGGCCAGGCCGACGACATACCCGATGGAGTCGGTCATGGACGTGATGTACTTCTTCAGGTACTTCTTGTGCTCGCCGACTTCACGCGAAAGACTGCCTTCCAGACTGAGATGTTCCTCAAGCGCTTTGCGGACGTGGATCGGCTCCACCCGGGGGGAGTTCTCCAGGATGGCCTCAAACTCCGCCGATTTGATAATTCCGTTGATCGGGCGCAAGATGGCGCTCAATTTGCCGTCGGCGGCCCGGCAGCGCAGCTCCTTGACGATCTCCATGACCGCATTGCGTGAAAATTCGCGTTCCTGCAGCCGAAAATCGGCCGGCAGCCGGCGGCCGAAGATGTGCTCGCTGCGCTGGCGCACGCTGGCGTGCCCCTCCCGGGTGATAACCTCTCCCCAGGAGCGCTGGAAATCGCGGCCGAGGTTGAGGATCTCCTGTTTCACGTATTGCGCCACATGCCGGACAATGTCCGGAGTCTCCGCCACGGCGCTCTCCATGTGCACCACCTCGCCCTTATCCTCGATTCGCGAGAGAAAAGCGCCGTCGCCCTCTTCCTGGAGGTAGGCCAATGTGTCATGGTTGCAGCACGCCACGATGATGTTCGCCGCCCGCAACGGATTCTCGGAGCGATCGGCGGCGCCGCTGCCCGCGTTCTTGCCGCCTTCCAGAATGTACTGCTGGTTTTGCATGATCTCCAGCAGGTCCGCCATATAATGCATCTTGATCAGGGTCTTGAGCTCGTCGATGTAGATAATGGGGGCCGTGGCGTGCGCCCCTATATACGCACGCTTGTGGCAAGGGGTGTGTAAATTACCCGACTGATAGGGATCGTGCCGGAATCCGCCCTTCATGTTGCGTGCGCTCGGCTCCGAGATGCGCGCCATGAGATCCCTTTCCTTGCGCGGATCGTAGAGCACTTCCGGGACCTGGTCGACAAGATGCTTGATGTCCGGACGCAGGCTGCCGGTGGTTTCACGCTGGACCTTCTCTTGAACCCGGTGGTTATTTTCCTGAAGATACAGAAAAATGGCACCCATCCCGGCCAGGCCGGCGGCGATGAATGCCGGCGCAAACCAGAGCCCCGCCGCGGCACTGGCGCCGGCGGCGGTCAGCAGCCAGTACTTGACCTTGCGGATGGAGTGAATTTGGTCCTCCAGGCTGAATTCTTCTCCGCTGTTTTGGGCCGTATCCAGCGCCTGTTGGATATCCTGCAACGCGCCTTCGACTTTTTCCGGGTTTTCGTAGGCCACCCGGATGTGATTCTTGTCCTTGCCGGGGAAGGCCACGATGGCATCCTGGGGTCGCAGATAATCGCCGATGGACCGATCCAGCACCTCCCGAAACATGTCCGCCAGCATGGACTTTCCCGTTCCGGGACGACCGACCATCAGCATGTGTCCGCGGTTCTGGGCCACCTTGCGAATGGCCATCTTGGCCCGCTCCTGGAATATGACGCGTTCGATCGGATCCTCGGGAATCTGAATCTGGGAGGTGTCGTCAAAAAACGCCAGGCGTTCTTCCAGGCCACGGGGATAGTCGAGCAGTTCACGAATCCAGTCGTAGTCGGTCTCTTTGTAATCAGTCGGCATGGGAGGTTCCCGTGATGGAGTCCAGGACGTAAAACCGGCCGGCCTCGGAGCTGAACGCCCGCCGGCTCATCTCGGCGTATACCGCCGGCAGGCTCTTACGCAACGGCTCGAGCGCCCGCAGGTCGTGCAGGATGCAGATGTGCGTGACCAGCCGCTGGTCCGTGCGGTCCGGAGACGGAAGATAGCTCAGTGAAACCGCCACCTGAAGGTAGTTCAACACCGGCTTCACCAGGTTGCAGCTGGAGGGGGCCGTCTCGGAGCTGCGGAAAACGTTGCGATAAATTTCAGGAAAGTTGGCTTTGGAGTAGTCCACTTCCAGCTGCCGGTTGAAAAAAAGCCGCACCGGCCGGCAGCTGCCGGTGAAACATTCCTCAAAGCATCGACGAAAATCCGGACTCGATGACCGCACCTGTTCAAGCAGGCTCAGATACTTCACCGCCTGGGGATCGGGGAGGCGGTAATCGAGGTTGCCGAGAGGGGTCAGCACACAGGCGGCCGGCTGGCCGTCCCGGCTGTAGGCGTACAGCCGGTAGGAATGGGCGGTGTTGAAACCCGTTGCCGGGTACGCCCGCAATTCAAACAGGCCATCGCTCACATGGGCCCGATGAATCGTCACGCGCACCGCGCGCCCGGCATGGCCGGACAGATAGCGGATCTTTTCCTCCGTAGAGCCCTGCAGCTTCAAATAGGAATACCCGCCACCGATGTCTTCGCAGATGCCGATGAGATGCGACAGACGCCGGGACGTCAGGCGCGCCAGCTTTTTGGCAAAAGGATCGAACCCCCGCACCTCGTCGACCATTTTCTTGAAATGAGCATCGAGGTCGCGGTCCTTGAAGGTCGGAAGCTTCAGTTTGAACCCCGAAAGAAGCACGTCGGCTTTGCGACGGCGCTTTTGGCCCCAACCGGGCAAACGCTGCGCCATCCGGTTCAGCAGGGTCGGCGCCGGATGCGCCTCACACCCCACCAGTCGCTTGCGGATTTCGATCGGGCCCGGGTTCAACAGGTAACGGCCGATCTCGGATATGCGGTATTCCTTTACGACCCCCTTTTCAGCCTCTGGATCAAACTCAGTGGGATCTATACGAACCAGTTTGCCTTCCGTGATGACCCAGCCATCCGGACGGCTGCGTTCCATTGCGAGTTGAGCGTCCATCAAATTTTGGTCCCCAAGGCTTGCGTGTCCTCCGCACCGTCCGCAACGCGGTTTTCCATCCGCCCACCGGCCGCATCGGTCTGACGGCATGGGCATGCGGACTCAACCGATCGGTTTCGTCTCTTGAAAATGATTGCGGCAGCGCGCGGTCTGGGAGGACCGGGCCGCCGGAAATCAACTCTCGGCATTGAGCCGGCCGTCAAAAACCGCGCCTCGGAGAAGCTATCGGCATTCGGGACGGAAGTCTTTAGGTGGGCCCATCCATCCGCGATCCCGACGGCCCGATCCGACCAGCCGGACCCCGTGCACCCGCTCGGCCGGGCATCCGCACTCCACGCTTGTCACGTGCCGGTTCCAGTCGTATAATGCACTAATTTTTTAAATTCCTGATACCGATGAGGCGGCGGCAGACCATGGCGAATGTCTATTACGTGGACGGAAAATTTGTGCCGGATTCGGAAGCGGTGTTCCCCATCAACGACCTCGGCCTGTTGCGGGGATACGGCTGTTTCGATTTCATGCGTACCTATAACGGCAAGGTGGTTTTCATCAAAGAGCATGTTCAGCGCCTGTTCCGATCCGCGACGCAGATCGGCATTGATCTGCCGGTGTCCGAGGGCGAACTGGCCCGATTGGTGGAGGATACTCTCCAACGCAATCCGCCCGTCGAATCCAGCGTTCGCATCCTGGTGACGGGAGGCTCCAGCCCGGATTTCATTACCCCTCAGGGCCGGCCGCGCATGGCCATCCTGGTGTGCCCCCTCGCTCAATACCCCCAGTCGTGGTACCAGGAAGGCGCTAAAATTGTGACCGTACCTTACGTCCGTGCCATCCCCGGTACCAAGAGCATCGATTACATTCGCGCCATCTTGGTTTTGGCGGAAGCGCGGCAGAAGGGCGCCATCGAAGCCGTATATATCGATCCCGGGGGCCAAGTCCGCGAGGGCACGACCAGCAATATTTTTGCTTTTGTCGGGGATCGCCTGGTAACTCCCGGCACGGG
>JALOPB010000041.1 GCA_025454115.1 Desulfobacterales bacterium
GAAAACGTGATCATGTTCACCTACGGCATGGACGCCGCCAGCATGACCGGCGAGAAGTGCAACAAGAACTTTTTCCGGCCGGGCGGCAGCACGGACGGCCGTTCGTTCGCCCTAGCCCAGATGGTCGCCCAAAAAGGGTACAAGGCCGTCGGCATCATCGGTCAGGACTACTCGTTCGGGCATGAGGCCGTCGCGGCCTTCAAAAAGAAGCTGGCCCAGGTGAGCCCTTCCGCTAAAATCGTTGCGGAGATCTTCCATCCGGCGGGCACCAAGGATTTCGCCCCGTACGCGAGCCAGCTGGTCGCCGCCAAACCCGATGTCATTTTTACGCCCAACTGGGGCAATGATCTGACTCTACTGTTAAAGCAGGGGCGGCCCCTGGGAATGAAACAAAAGGTTTTTTCCTACTACATCAACGACGAGGTGATGGTCTCTTCCCTTGGGGATGACAGCCTGATCTTGGGAGACATGGGCGCCGAGATCTATGCGCTCAGCATCCCCACGGCGAAAAACCAGGAATTCATCGCCAAGTTCCACAAGGACAAGGGCTACTACCCCACCTGGCTGCGCGGCAAAGCCTATACCGCCACTCTTTTCTGGGCCGAGGCGGTCAAAAAGGCAGGCACCACGGATGTCGCCGCGGTCATCAAGGCCTGGGAAGGGCTTTCGTTTGATGGCCCCGCCGGCGTCTGGACGATGCGGGCCTGCGACCACCAGGCACAGGTTCCCTACTGGGCGCTCGAGATCGTCAAGGAGAACAAATACTTCAAGCACGCCTTCATCGGGCCGGCGACCGAGATCCCCGCAAAGGATGTCGAGGTGCCTTGCGCCGAAACGGGCTGTAAGATGGCCAAGTAGATTCAACGGCCGTCGAGGGCCTGCTGGAGCAAACGCTGCTTCAGCAAGCCTTCGACGGGCCTGGTTCGTCCAGGACCCGGCTCGAACGAGATTATATTCTTCCAAACGGCATCTGAAATGCATTCCGAGGAAAACCACACGATGACCACCTTGATCACGGGCGGTGCCGGCTTCATCGGCTCTTATGTTGCGCGGCAGTTGATTGCAGCGGGTGAACGCCCGATTATATTTGACATAGCCTCCGTCCAGGGTTCGCTCTCCGAACTGCATGAACACTTCATCTTTGAACCGGGCAACCTGGCGCGTTGGCCCGAGCTGATGGAGTGCGTCGAAAAACATGCCGTCGAACGAATCTTCCATCTCGGCGGGATGCTGTCCCTGCCCTCGGAGACCCACCCGGGGGCAGCCTTCGATGCGAACGTCATCGGCACCTACAACGTACTGGAAATCGCGCGGATCAAGAAACTCCGGCAGGTCGTTTACGGGAGCACCATCGCGACCTACAGCAAGGATATCCCCGGTGCCGAGATCGACGACCGCACCATTCAACGGCCATCCAGCTTTTACGGAATTTCGAAAACCTTCGGCGAATTGCTGGGACGGTTCTATCACCGCAAATACGGATTGGATTTTCGCGGCGTCCGGCTGCCGTCGATTGTCGGTCCGGGCGCCCGGACCGCGCATATGTCCATCTATAATGCCTGGGCGATCGAATACGCCATCAAGGGGCTGCCGTATGTTCTCAAATGCGATCCGGCCACCCGCTGCCCGGTGCTTTATTTCAAAGACGCCGCCCAGGCCCTCATCGACCTTTCAGCGGCCGAGCCTTCCCGGATTCAAACCAGGGTCTACAACATCGCCGGAGTTTCGCCGGCTTTCTCAGCACGGGAGCTGGTCGAAATCATCCGCCAACAGGTCCCCGCAGCTCGGCTCACGTTCGAGCCCGACCCCGTCGTGGTGGAACTTCTGCGCGAACTGGGGGCGCTGAGGATCAACGACGATTGCGCCCGGGCCGAGTGGGGCTGGCAGCTGTCCTATCCCCTCGAAGCGATGGTCGCAGACTTTATTCGTGAATTCGAAACGCATCGAAACGATTACTTGTAAGAACGAGAGAGCCCCCCCATGAACAAACGAATCTTCACCGCAGCCCTGACCGGTGCCATCCACACCCCCAGCATGTCGCCTTATCTGCCGATCACCCCCGAGCAGTTGATCGAGGAAGCCGTGCGGGTATCCGAAGCGGGCGGTGCGGTCGCGCACGTTCACGTCCGAGACCCCCGGACCGGATTGCCCAACGCGGATCAGTCGATTTACCGGCAGATCGCCGAAGAAGTGAAACGCCGCTGCGACATCATCCTGTGCTTCACCACCGGAGGAAAACTCGGGGAGCCGGTGGAAAACCGCGTCCGGGTCGCGTCAAACCTGAAACCCGAGCTGACGTCCTTGAACGCCGGATCGCTCAACTTTGCGCTCTTCCACATCGCCGGCCAGGTTCTGGAGTGGAAGCACGAGTGGGAAAAACCCTACCTCGAAGGGACCGAGGACTTCATCTTCCCCAACACCTTCAAGACCATGCGCCAGTATCTGGAAATCATCTACGCCAACGGCGCCCGGCCGGAGTTTGAGATCTACGACACCGGCATGATCAACAACCTGGCCTTCCTGCTCCAGAAGGGCATTGCCAAGCGGCCGGTTTATCTGCAATTTGTGCTGGGCATTCTAGGCGGCATCCCCGCCTCCCTCGAAAACCTGGTATTTCTCGTCGACACCGCCCGCAAACAGATCGGTGATTTCCAATTTTCGGTCTGCGCCGCCGGCCGGCATCAGATTCCCATGTGCACGGGCTCCCTCATTATGGGCGGCCACGCCCGCGTGGGGCTCGAAGACAGCCTCTATCTCGGCAAGGGGATCCTGGCCAAAAGCAGCGCCGAGCAAGTCGCCAAAATCATCAAAATCGCCCGCGAGCTCGGCCTCGAACCGGCCACACCGGATGAAGCCCGAACGGTCTTGGGTTTAAAAGGCAAGGCGAAGGTCAATTTCTGAGACATCGATTGCCGGCCGCATCGCCGGGGCTGCGGCCTTACCGGATGAATTCGCAAGCAGTCATCCGAATCGATGACGTCGTAAAGAGGCCAAGATCAAGGCGCGCGAATCTCGTGCCGCGAGGCGTACGGACCGTACGCCCCAGCGGCAACGAGATGACGCGCAACGCAGAGATTGGCCTCTTTACGACGTCATCATTATTTGATTTCGCATCGTCCCAATGCTATAGATTCTTTGCTTGCCAGCAATTCAATCGATCCTCGACGGTTACATGGGCCATGAAAAAGTCGCTTTATGAAAAAATGACACCCCTGTTCCCGCTGATGGCGCACGATTATCGCGAGATCGACCCGCTCGAGGCGCTGATCTACCGGCTCGCCATGGGCAACACCTTCAACGCCCGCGTGGTGGGGCTGGAGCCTATTAAGCGTTTTCGCCGCGAAAACCCCAACTGCGCCATTACGTTCAAGCCCAACCACCTCAGCGAAGCCGACTTCGTCGTGCTGGGAGTGTTGTTCCGGCAAAGCGGGATGCGGGTCCTGATGGAGGGGGGCAACAACCTGTTCATTGAAGAGATCGACATTTTCCGGGATGTCCTCCCGGCGTTGATCGACCCCAAATTCCAGAAACTCGCCGAAACGCATCAGCTCACCATCGGTCAGTACCTCAGCCGGCGCGGCGCGTTCAAGGTCTTCCGCAATCCGGTGACGCTGAAGCAACCCAACGGCGTGGACATCAAGCTCGGCCGCAAGGACATTCTTTCTCTCAGCCGGGCCTACCGCCAGCACCTGGTCGAAAACCGGGAAATGTATTTGACCTTTCCTGGATATTCCACCATCCGCTCCAGCCTGCTGGATCTCTTGAAAATGAACGGGACAAAAACCGGCAGGAGCTACACCGGCAAGATCGACGGATTTCACCACCTGCCGTTCCAAATGGACATCGAGGCCGCCGTGGATTCCGGAGAAGAAGTGGCCATCGTGCCCATCAACCTGGCTTACGAACGCGTGCTGGAGGACGAGAACTTTCAGGAACTGACCCGCATGCATGAAGCCGGCGTCAGCCCCCAGGAAATTTACGTTCAGGACATGGGCTACATCATCCGCCGTTTCTGCGCCGACAAACGGAAGGTCAACCTGTCGCTCAAATTCGGCGATCCGCGGAAGATAGACGCTCGATCCCTGCGGGGCGACGTGCTCGGCACCAAGATCAAATTCGCCGCCCACACCTATGCCAGGGAAACCTTCGAGCGGGTCATGGGCATGCAGCCCGTATTCCCGGCAAACATCTATTTTTCGGCTTTTGACGAGCAGTTCAACCGCCTGTCGGTCAGTGCCATGCGCGAAAAGATCGATGATATCCGCGACCACCTGCGGCATTTGGTGTGGGGCAAGCAACGGCGGCGGGTCGATCTGCACTATGTGCTCGGCTACAACATGCAGATCATGTCGGCCGAGGAAATCATCAACCGCACCTTCGAGGTCTTCGCCGCCCTGGAGCAGCCCATCACGTCTCTGGACGGCAACGTGTTCGTCGTCCATAATCATGATGTCGCCATGCAGTATCGCAATCATGTCTCCCATTTCCTGGAGCCCGCTAAGAAATAGCCCAAAGGTGGCCTCCTGTTGGACATCGACTCCATTCAGCACCGCTTCGATACGTTCCGCTCCCTGATGAACAGTCGCATCCGGGAGATCCTGCTGGTCTCCAGCGTTTACGACGCCTACATCATCGAGGAGGACGGCACCCTCGAGGAGCGCCTCTGGCAGCAATACGCCGACCGGGGGCTGTCCACAGTCCCGCGGATCCGCAAGGTCTCCAGCGTCGAGCGGGCGTTGGAGGTCATCCGCTCGGAAACCATCGATTTGGTCCTCACAATTGTCCACGAAGAGGCGGAGCTCGCTTGCGGTCTGGCACGTCAGCTAAAGGCGATCCGCAGCGATTTGCCGATCGTCGTGTTGGCGACGGATCCTTCTTCGCTGACCCGACTGGAGGGCCAGGAGCGCCCCGAGGGGGTGGACCGGATTTTCCTGTGGCAGAACGACCCCACCCTGCTGGTCGCCATCATCAAGTACTTCGAGGACCTGGCCAATGCCGATCGCGACACCCGGCTGGGCGGCGTGCGGCTGGTGCTGCTGGTGGAAGATTCCATCGCGCATTATTCCACCTTCCTGCCGGCCATCTACACGGCGATCATGGTGCTGACCCGCAAGCTGATCGACGAGGGGTTGAACCATCTGCATCGGCAGCTGCGCATGCGCTCCCGGGCCAAAATTCTGCTCGCCGGGAGCTTCGAGGAGGCCGTCGAGGTCTACCGGCGCTATCGACCTTTCGTCCTGGGGGTCATCAGCGATGTGCGCTTCATGAAGGCCGGACGGCTGGACGAAGACGCCGGCTTCGAGCTCGTCCGCATGCTGCGCCACGACATGCCCGAGCTGCCCATCTGCATCCAATCCGCCGAGCCGGATAAAAACCGCACCCGGGCGCAGGCGCTGCAAACCTACTTTATCGACAAGAACTCCAGCCGCCTCATGGAAGACCTGCAGCGCTTTCTGCGGGAGTATATGGGCTTCGGGGATTTCATCTTTCGAATGCGTGACGGGCACGAGATCGCCCGTGCGGGAAACCCGCGCGAGCTGCTGGACCGTCTGCGGGAGGTGCCGGCCGAATCCATCCTGCACCACGCCGGGCAGCAACACTTTTCACACTGGATGATGGCCCGCACCGAGGTTCAGATCGCCGAACAGCTTTACCCGAAGCGGGTGGAAGATTTTCGCGATGCCGAAGATCTGCGGCGGTTCCTGATCCGTGTCATCGAAACCGCGCTTTACGAAAAACAGAGTGACATCATCACCCGCTTTATACCCGGCCGCAATCCTCAGGAGCTTCAGTTCATGCGCTGGGGTGAAGGAACTCTCGGCGGAAAGGCCAGAGGCATCGGGTTTATGCGCTACCTGCTGTCGCGGCTGGAGATTCGCCGGCTGTTTCCGAATCTCGAGATCCAGATCCCGCCCACCCTGGTCGTATGTTCCAACGAGTTTACCCGCTTCCTGGAAGACAACCGGCTATGGGACGAGGCCTTGAAAGGCTCCCTGCCCTATCATGAACTCCAGCACCGTTTTCTCGAAGGTGTCCTCCGGGAAGAAATGGTTCACGACCTGCGCTCGTATCTGCAAACCGTCCGCGAACCGCTGGCTGTGCGCTCGTCCAGCATTCTGGAGGATTCGCACAACCTGCCGCTGGCCGGCCTTTATTCGACCTACATGCTGCCCAACAGCGACGGCTCGCTGGAAGAGCGCCTGCGGTCCCTCCTGGCTGCCATCAAGCTGGTCTGGGCGTCCACGTTCGGGGACAACCCGCGGGCCTACTTCCGCCAAACGAGCTATCGGCTCGAGGACGAACGCATGGCAGTGGTCGTCCAGACCCTGGGCGGCTGCCGCCGCGGAAACTATTTCTACCCCACCTTTTCCGGTGTGGCCCAATCCCATAATTTCTACCCCATTTCTTATATGAAACCCGAGGACGGTGTCGCACAGATCGCCCTGGGATTAGGCAAGACCGTGGTGGAGGGCGGGCCGATCGTGCGGTTCTGTCCGCGCTATCCCATGCTGCTGCCGCAGTTCGCCGACATGCGCGACTGGCTGTACTTCACGCAGAAGAGCTTCTATGCCCTGGATATGGCCCCCATTCGGGAACCGCGCGATCCGGCCACCATGGACCGCCTCTGTCCGCTGCCGCTGTCGGTGGCCGAAAGCCAGTGGGTGCTGCAGAAGGTCGCCTCGGTCTACCAGTCCGACAGCGGCCTGCTGGTGGACAGTTTTTTTTACGACGGGCCGCGGATTGTGACCTTCCAGAAAGTGCTGCGCGACCCGCGCTTGAAATTCGGCGAACTGCTTTGCAGGCTTCTTGCCGTATGCGAACGGTCCATGCGGATCCCGGTGGAGATCGAATTTGCCTGCGACCTGCCGGAAGATCAGCCGCCCGTCTTCTACCCGCTACAGCTGCGGCCGATGGCGTCCAAAAAACGCTGGGAGCGGATCGAAATTTCCGCCGGGCACAAGCAGCGGGCCTTCTGCTACTCGCATATGGCGCACGGCAACGGCGTTTATCGCGATATCCGCGACCTCGTATATATAAAACCGGATACCTTCGACATCTCCAGGACCCGGGAGATCGCCCGGGAGATCGGTGATATGAACAAGAGGCTGGTCGATGAAGATCGACCCTATGTTCTCGTCGGGTTCGGGCGCTGGGGATCGACCGACCCGTGGATGGGCATCGGCGTGGGCTGGGCTCAAATATCGGGCGTGAAAGTCCTGGTGGAGGTGGGACTTAAAGGATTCAACGTCGATCCGGCGCAGGGAACCCATTTCTTCCAAAACGTGACATCGTTGAACATCGGCTGCCTGTCCGTTCCCTACGGTTCGGCTGCCTTCATTCGCTGGGAACACCTGGAGGATATCGAAGCGATTCGCGAAACAAATCATCTGCGGCTTTTGCGCTGGAACCGTCCCATGGATATCTATATCGATGGCCGCCGCGGCGAAGCCGCCGTCATCCTATCCGCAACTCCTTCGAAACGGGAATGAATGCCATGGGAAAAACCGCTCCCTTCCCAGGCGCCGGCACCCGGTTTGAGATTCACCCGCTGACTCCGCCACGCTGGCGGGACTTCGAGACGCTGTTCGGCGCCCACGGCGCTTACGGAGGCTGCTGGTGCATGTGGTGGCGCTCGACCCGCCGCGAGTTCGAAAAATGCAAAGGCGAGGGCAACCGCCGGGCGATGAAGGCGATCGTCGATTCAGGGAAGATCCCCGGCCTCCTGGCTTACCTGGGAACCGAACCGGTCGGCTGGTGCTCGGTAGCTCCCCGGGAGGAATTCAGCTCCCTCGAGCGGTCGCCGGTGCTGAAACGATTGGATGATCAACCGGTCTGGTCCATCGTGTGCTTTTATGTGGCGAAAGGTTTCCGCGGCCAGGGAATCGCTAAAGCCCTTATCGGCGGCGCCCTGGATTACGTCCGGAGCCGCGGCGGCTCTATGGTCGAAGCTTATCCGACGCCGCCCAAAGAGCACCCGCTGGCCCCGGTGTCAAGTTACATGGGCCTGCCGTCCATGTTCATCCGCGCCGGTTTCGTGGAATGCGCGCGCCCGTCCCGCAGCAAATGGGTCATGCGCTGCCGCTGGGGATAGACGCGATTGACTCCCGCGCTTGGTTGGAGCTAAGATAGCATCGCAAAAAGCGCCGCGGGATGTTTTGTAGCCGGTACGGATTCAAACCTATTCAATCGGATCCGGGCGCGCGTGGCTGCGATCGAAGCGAAGCGTCTGCTTTCCGATCCTGTTGGCTGGCCCCAAACCCTCGGCCGTTGAATGGAGGGCCCATGGGTATCCAGAAATTGCTCCTGCCCTACAATTTTTCCGTTCGCGACTGTAACGCTTTAGAATTCACCGCCAGCACCTTCGCCCCGCGGGGCGATATCGAGATCACGTTATTTCATGCCTACCTATTGCTGTCGGAGATTCAGGTTCAAGACCGGCAGGTCACCGACCGGCTCAAGCACGGCAGGGATTCCCTGCGAGCGAAAATCAAGGAGCTCGAATCGGATTTGGAGAAGGTCCGAGACGACCTGATTGACCGCGGATTTGCACCGGCCCAAGTGAGAACGGTGTTGCGGCCCAGAAGAAAGGAGGTTTTGGATGCCATCCTCGATCTGCACCGCCGGGAGCGTTTCGACTTCATCGTCCTGAGCCGCCGGCCGGGCCGGATCAGCCGCTTCTTTTCCGGGAGTCTTCACACCAAACTGCTATCGGTGCTGACCAATGTGACCATTTGCGTTGTGAGTTGATAGGATGGGTATATGAGACCCGATGAAAAAATTGACATCGACGTCTTCAAGGTCGTAACCCGGGCCATTGCGCACTCAACTTCCTTGGAAGCCATGACCGCTTATTTATCCCAGCTCCTGGTGGCAGCCCTGGGGGTCAAAGGCTGCAGCATCTTCGCACTTGATCCGGGCACCGGCGAACTCGACATCATCGGGACCTTCGGCCTTAAAGCACGATTCCTGAACAAGGGGCCGGTGCTCTCCCAAAAAAGCATCGCCCGCACACTGAAAGGCGAGCCGGTGGTCGTGTCCGATGTCGAAAAATCAAAAACCTTGCAGTACCCCGAACAAACCCGGGCCGAAGGCATTCGGGCTATCATATCGCTGCCGGTGATCCTCTATGGGCAAGTGATCGGCGCGCTGCGGCTTTATCATCGGGAGGTCTGGAAACTGTCCGATCGCGACCTGGACTCGCTCCTCGTTTTGGCAGAGATGATCGGCCTGGCCATGAGTTACACGCGCTTGGCCCAGGGGATGCAAGCCGTTCGGGAGGCCGCCGGTGACACGCACATGGGCTGGCTGCTCTCAAGGGATGAGCGATGGGCCCGCGCCCAAAAGGATGTGAAACGGCAGCGGCGTGTTTCGATTTGACAAGCGGTTCACGGGGTGCAAGATAGGGCGTCGACATTTCAATCGAAAGGAGGCCGATTCAAGACCATTTGATTTTTTGCCTGCCACTGAAGTTCGGATTAGTGCGTTGAAGCGGTTGCGCTGAATCAGTGCTATTTCAACCAGCATCGCTAAAGGAGGAGAACATGCTTCAAAAGCTCGCATCTGCCAGCACACGTTGGAGCACACGCTGGGTTCCGGACGCATGGGTCATCGCCGTCATTCTCACCGTGGTCGCCTTTATAATGGGCCTCATCTTCACCAAGGCTACCGCTTACCAACTGGTTCAAAACTGGGGCAGCGGTTTCTGGGTGCTGCTGTCCTTCGGCATGCAGATGTGCCTGATCATCATGACCGGCTACATTCTGGCCACCACTCCGCTTTTCAGCCGGCTGCTCAGCGGTCTGGCAGGCCTGCCCAAGGGCAACAACAAGGGCGCCATCGCCCTGATGGCGCTGGTGTCGATGGTTTTGGCCTGGATCAACTGGGGGTTGAGCATCGTGGGCTCGGCGGTTTTCGTGCGCTTCATGGTGCGCAAGAACAAGGGTGTGGACTACCGGCTGCTGGTGGCCACCGCCTACCTGGGCCTGGGCGTCATGTGGCATTCCGGACTTTCGGCCTCGGGGCCGTTGCTCGTCGCTACCCCCAAACACTTCCTGGAAAAGGACATCGGCATCATCCCCATCACCGAGACCATCTTCCATCCGTTCAACCTTTTGCTGGCATTGGCAGTCCTGGTGGTGCTGGTTATCGTGGGGCCGCTGATGCACCCCAAGAAGGAAGATACCATCGAGGCAAACCCGGAGTTGGTCAAGGAAGCCGGCTTCGAGGCCCCGCCGAAACCGAAGGCTGGGGAGATGACGCCTGCGCTGTGGCTGGAGCATTCGCCGGTCATCAACATCATCGTGGCGGCGAGCGGCATCATCTGGCTCATCTGGCATTTCTCCCAAAAGGGGTGGGCCGGCATCAACCTCGACGTCGTAAACTTCATGTTTCTGGTCGTCGGGGTGCTGCTGCACTGGACGCCGGCATCGTTTCTCAAGGCGGCCCTGGAAGGCGGGTCCTTCATTTGGGGGGTCGTCATCCAGTTCCCGTTCTATGCCGGAATCTTCGGCATCATCAAATTCTCCGGTCTCGCGGATGTTATGGGTGACTGGTTCACGGCTATCGCCAGCAAAGAAACTTATCCCTTCATCGTGGTGTGGTACTCCGGTTTCCTCAACTACATCGTCCCCTCCGGCGGATCCAAGTGGGCGATCGAGGCACCCTACATCATGACCGCCGCCAAGAACCTGGGTGTCAGCTCGCCCGTCACCGTCATCGCTTACGCCTGGGGCGACATGGTAACGGACGTGATCCAACCCTTCTGGGCCATCCCGCTTCTGGGAGTGGCCAAGCTCGGCTTCCGGGACATCATGGGCTACTGCATGGTGTATTTCTTGATTTACATGGTGGTCATATCCATCGGCTTTCTGGCGTTGCCTTATATGTTCCCTTACTAGCCGGGCCTAACGGCCGGCGTTTTCTGCTGACCGCCCGAAAACTGGACGGCACCTGGACATTCCCTGAATGCCAGGTGCCGTCCAGTTTGTGCCAATAGGAGGATGTTGTCGAGCCGCTTTTCATCCTTATTTTTTCCATCAGGTAAACCCGAAAGCCTGAGGTCATGGTATGATTACCGGAAATCTCGGAACAAGCCGGTTTTGGGCATGGGTGTGGTTGGCAATTGTCCTGGCGCTTCTTTCCGGCTGTTCGACCGCCAACCGGGGCGGCCTTCGCAACAGCCGCGAAGTCGGCCGGGCCTTTGAAACCTTCCATATCTACCCGAACCACCGGTACTGGTACTACTACCTGGAAAACAACCCATTCGCGGTAGTCGGCCTGGAGCCGCCGTACCGCATCGAAGACATCAACTGGAAAGAAGTGGACCCTGACTCCAAGACCTTTGAAAAGGTGGTCGGATTGGTCGAGCATTTTCCGGCAACAGGGGCCTACACGTACGGGGCGTTCATTCTCGATCCGCAGGCCCGCCAGATCGGGGTCTGGTATTCGAGCCTCAGCGCCGGGATCGTCGTCGACCCTGAAAGCCAGGTGGTGTCCGTCAACACGGCGATGCCCTGGATTAATGACGATGGCTGGTACGGAAGTGGGGTCGGTGTCGGTATCGGGTCCGGTGGCGGAGGAATTGGGATCCGGCTCGGTTTTTAATGAACCATCGTGCAAGTTGAGCGGCTCTATGAGCCATCCAAATGCTGCTCATTAGGGGTAAGCTATGTTTAGAAAGAGAGTCGTTTTGCTGCTGGCCATCGCAGCCGGCTTCATGAGCGCATGCTCGTCGCCGAACATCGGCGGCATTTATAACAGCCGTGAAGTCGCGGTGCAGATAGAGCAGTTTGACGTCCAGCCGAATTACCGTTACTGGTACCTGAACCAGGAGAACAACCCTTTCGGCATCGTCGGTCTGGACCGGGACTATCGCCTGGACGCTGATCCCATGTGGCAGGCCGTCGCACCGGATTCGGAGATTTTTCGCAAAGTGGTCGCGCTGATTCAATCGTTCCCGGTGCCGGGTTCTTACGTGTCGGGTTTCGCCATCACCGATTCACAGGGGCGTCCGATCGGGCTTTGGTATTCCAGCCTTTCCGCGGGCATCACGGTGGACCCGCAGACCAAGGTCGTTTCAATCGCCACCATGATGCCCTGGGTTTTTAGCGATGAATTTTAAATCGGCTTTAATCGCACAGCGGGAGACCGGCGATGTACGATATAATGGTGCGGCATTCAGGAGGCGGAAATGACGGAGAAAGATAGCTTTGAGAAAGTCTCTCGTTCCGAGAAGCTTCTTTACGGGCCGCGCAAACTCCTGCTCTGCGGCTTTGAAGCGGGAGCCCAGAAAAATTTAAACGCCCTTTTGGGCACGGTTGGCCTTGCCGATGTGCCCAGGGTCTGGGTGGACACGCAGCAGGGCGCGATGACGCTGGCAAGCCTGCTTGAGCTGCCCGACGGCAGCGGTGCGGAAGCCGCCTCTGCACTGCCGCGTGCCGTCATCGTGGCCGGAATCACCGAGGCCCAGCTGATCAGCCTAATGACCGCCTGCAAGAAGTCCGGCATGCAGCCGGCCTTGTGGGCCGTGCTCACCCCGGTTTCCGAGAAGTGGAGCGTGCAGCGGCTTCTCGCCGAACTTGCGCGCGAACGCGAGGCACTTCAGCGGGGCAAACGATCATGATGCATTCGTCCGGGTGTGACCGCGCGGCCACCCCCCCTGTTCTCTAGCGCACGATGCTGAGCACCACGTTACCCTCCACCGCCCCCTTCTTGACCGGGTGCTGCTCCTGGCCGGTGGCCTTGGGCACCTGCTCGTACACATAGCGATACGCCTCGTCCACCGTAATCATGGAATCGTGGTCCAAGTCGGCCTTACCCCGCAGTCCTTCAAGCAAATAATAGGTAAAAACGCCGTGTTGCAACTCATCTTTTTCAACGCTGACCTCGTTGGCGGCGCTGGCAGTGATGATCACTTTGCCGCGGCCGCCCACCACGCGTTCTAGAAATCCGTCGCCGATGTTGGCGCGGGTATCGGCAACACTGATCGTCCGCCCGCCGCTGCCGCCGCTGTAACAGGCGTCGGCAATAAAAACCAACCGTTCCGAGCGGATGCGATTGAAGATCCGCGAGACCTCGACCATCGGCATCGCCGTGGTGTAGAGATCGGCCGGGTCCGTGTCGAAAGGCAGCAGGTACTTCTCAAGACCGTCGCCGTCCGGACTGGCGGAATCCCGCTCCGTGGCTCCGTGGCCGGCAAAAAAGATGATGACCATGTCGCTTTCGCGGGCGGCATTCTTGACGCGGGTGCCGAGGGTGCTGCGCAGATTGACCAGGCTGGCCTGTTCGTTCGTGAGCAGGGTCACGTTTTCAGGCGGAATCTGGTTCTCCTCGACCAGCAGCCGGTAGAAGGCCTGGGCGTCGTTGACCGCGTATTTCAGCTTGGGCAGCCGCGGATAGTCGTTGATGCCGACGACGACCGCCCAGACATTGCGCCGTTTCGGATAGTAGTGCACAAAAAGCGACTTCTCCGAGACGAGATCGTCGGTGTCGGTCGCGACCACCCGCAGATGGTTGGCACCCTCATCGAGCGGTATTTTGCGGTCGAAATTCAGGCGGCGGGGAGCGTTGCCGCCCACCGGCCTAATCCCGCGTTCAGCCGAGGCCTCCAGGACCCGGCCGTTGAGAAAAACCTCGAAGCTCTTCAGACCCTGTTTTCCTTCCACCGCACCGCTGAGGCGCACGCTCCCGACTTCCACGTGCTGGCCATCCTCCGGGCTGGTGATGAGCAGAAGGGGGGGGGCTTTGCCTTCTGCCGCGATTTTGCTCATGCGTTCCCGTTCCCGGCGTTCTTTTTCGAGCTCCTGATGGAGCTGGACGGACCTGGCTTTCTCAACTTGAAGCTGTTGGTTGAGCCGGTCGAGCTGTGCCTGCCGGGCGGTCAGCTCCGCCAGCCGGTATTCGAGCTCGCGCTGCTGCTGCCGGCGTTCTGCCGGTGTCGGCCCGACTTTCTTTGGATCGGCTTGCTGAAGGGCCTGGATGCTTTCCTTGGTCTGGTTGATCTCCAGAGCGGTTTGCATCCGGGCGGCCGCCAGGTCCCGTACCTTGTCCGCCCGCATGTAAGCCTGGTTGATGCCGGGGTGATCCGGGTAGCGCTCAGAGAGTTTCTGCAGGAATTCCGCAATCTGAGCGTAGTCGTCGGTTTGCCAAGCGATGATGATGGCGTCGAAATAGCCCAGATTGTCCTGGTAGTCCTGGTCCATGAACCCGAGACTCAGCCGGCCGGAGCCGATGGCAACAAACGTATCGCCCACCTCGTTGACAAACACCGGGGTCTGAGGGGCTTTCCCGATCACCTTGACAAAGCGCCGGTCGCTGGGTCCCCGGCCGGAATCGGATGGCTCCAGGAATACCCGGCCGTTGGCCATGATGGAGTACAGTCTGCCGGGCGTGAGATCGACGCCGGTATCGATGCGTTCATAAGTGCTGAAAACCCGCACAGACCTCATGCTGCCGACATAAGCGGGTATCTCATTCCGGGGGTAGATCTCGGCCGGCGCCGGTTCTTCTTTTTGAATGGGTTCCTTGGAGGCGGCGGTGTATCCGGCCGAGGGCTTGGACCACATGGTGCAGCCGCTGAAAAAAATCAAAGCAGATGCCAACCCCAGCAGCAGGAATACGATGGGCTTAGTGCTTTTTTCGAATTGTGCGCTCATTGCTGATACCCCCTAAAAGCCTTAAAAGCGGCCGCACACCGCAGGGGTCGCAGCCGCTTTTAATTTTTTTTTGGGTTAAACCTGTAT
>JALOPB010000291.1 GCA_025454115.1 Desulfobacterales bacterium
CCCCGAACTGGAGGTCATCGCCACCTATGACAACCATCATATCCAGGCCTTCGATTTGAACGGGGTCGCCATCAACGCGTCCGCCTGGTTCACCAACCGCCAAAGCGCCTATCTCAACCAGCGCATGACCTGGGGGCAATTCATCCGCTGGGCCGATCCGCAGGTCGAGGAAAACCACTATAACCTGCATACCGGGGCCTGGCCCAATCCGGGCACCGGGCAGGAGTGGCTGCAGTGGACCGCCTCGCCGCCCAACATCGTGGACCTGGACGGGGATGGCCTCAACGAGGTCCTGGGCGTTCCCAATGTCGAGGTGAATGACCCCTACGAAACCCAGGCCCTGGGCGTTCCCAATGTCGAGGTGAATGACCCCTACGAAACCCAGGCCTACGCCGTCATGGTGCTCGAAGGAGCGCACGGCGACGGGAGCCGCTCGGCCATGCGCAAGTCCGGCTGGGAAACCCTTCCGCGGGGCGGGACGCCCATTTCGGTCTCCGGCTGGTATCCGCCGAACGGCGTTCCGGCCGCCGTCACCGTGGATATCCAGGGCAATTCGGCTCCCGAAATCGTCGTGTCCCTGAACGACGGCTTCATGCGGGCATTCACGGCCCAGGGCGCCGCGCTATGGAACTGGAACTACACCCACGGCAAAGCCGTCATGTATGCCTCGGAAGCCACGGTGGCCGACTTGAACCAGGATGGCTCGCCGGAAATCCTCTTCACCACCTATGGGGCGCCGGACGTTCCGGACTCCGGCTACCTGGTCATCCTGGGCGCGGACGGCAGCCTGCTGCATGACATCGCGCTGCCGAACCCCGGCTACAACGGCAACGGCAACGGCGCACCGGCGGCGCCGGCTGTGGGCGACCTGGACGGCGACGGCCAGCTCGAAATTTTCGTGCAGACGTTCGAGCACGGGATGGATATTTTCACCGTGCCGGGCTCGGCTGCGAACTGCCTGTCCTGGCCGACGGCGCGCGGCGGCCCGCTGCGTATGGGGCAGCCCAACACCAACGGCTTGTAGCTTTTCCATCGGAGGTCGCTTGAAATGAAATACATCCATCTCGGAACCACCGGCGTGCAGGTGTCGCAGTTTTGCCTGGGGACCATGACCTTCGGCAAGGAGGCCGACCGTCGCGCCAGCCGGGCCATCTTCCGGCGCTGCCGGGAGGCGGGCATCAACTTTTTCGACTGCGCCAATGTCTACTCCACCGGCGAGGCGGAGCGCATCCTCGGCGACCTGATCACCGGCGAGCGGGACCAGCTGATCGTGACGAGCAAAGTCGGCGGCTCCATGGGCGCCGGCCCCAACCGCGAAGGGCTTTCCCGAAGGCACGTCCTTCAGGAATGCGAAGCAAGCCTGCGGCGCCTTAACACGGACTGGATCGACGTCTATTTCGCTCACCGCTTCGACCCTCTCGTACCGATCGAAGAAAGCCTGTGCACGTTCGATGCCCTTGTACAACAGGGAAAGGTACGATACATTGGGGTCAGTAACTGGGCTGCCTGGCAGATTGCCGGGGCACTCGGAGTTTGTGCGCTCAAGGGCTTCCAACCCATCCGTGTGATTCAACCCATGTATAACCTGGTGAAACGCCAGGCGGAGGTGGAGTTGTTTCCGCTCGCGCAGGCCGCCGGTTTAGGAGTTGTTGCCTACAACCCGCTGGGCGGCGGGGTGCTGACCGGAAAATACGGTCTTTCACCGGATCAGGCGGCCGGGCGGCTGGCGGAGAACGCCATGTACCGCAAACGGTACGCCGAGGCCTGGATGTTCGAAGCCGCGCAGGGTTTGAAAACCATCGGAAAGGAACTCGGCGTTGCGCCGGTGAGCCTGGCGGTCGCCTGGGCGGCACGCCACCCGGCCGTGACCTGCCCCATCCTCGGCGCCCGCAGCGTCGAGCAGCTTGAACCGGCGCTCAAGGCTTCCGAAATTCAATTGACCGATGAATTGTATCAGCAACTGAGTGCGTTGGCGCCTTCGCCGCCGCCGGCGACCGACCGGAGCGAAGATAAAAAATAGGCGTATTGAATCCTACCGCCTGGCGATAAGCCTGCAACCGCTTGAGGCCCAAACCGGAACGATAGAAAGAGATCTGCCTTGTAAAGAAGAAGAGGGCCTGAGCTTATGCAACTACCCAAATTGCGTATCGGCGACCTGATCGCCAAAATCCCGATTATCCAGGGTGGAATGGGGGTCGGCATCTCCCTGTCCGGTCTGGCCTCTGCCGTTGCCAATGAAGGCGGCATCGGTGTCATTGCCGCCGCCATGATCGGCATGGGTGAACCCGACATCGGGTCCAACCCGCTGGAAGCAAACATTCGCGCTCTCAAGAATGAGATCCGCAAGGCGCGCGCCCTGACCAAAGGACTTCTGGGCGTCAACATCATGGTGGCGCTGACCCACTTCTCCAACCTGGTTATTACCGCTATCGAGGAAGGGATCGACTTCATTTTTTCCGGCGCCGGCCTGCCGCTCGATCTTCCGAAATACCTTGGCCGCCGGAACAAGCCCAAGCTGGTCCCCATCGTTTCCTCGGGCCGGGCTGCCGAGGTGCTCTGCAAGAAATGGGCGAAGTTTTCCTATCTGCCCGATGCCTTCGTGGTCGAGGGCCCCATGGCCGGCGGCCACTTGGGGTTGAAGCCGGAGCAGATTTTCGCTCCGGAATTCACTCTGGAAAAACTGGTCGCGGACGTGCTGACTGCGGTGAAACCGTTCGAGGCCGAATGCGGGCGCGCCATTCCCGTAATTGCAGCCGGCGGCGTCTACACCGGCGCGGATATCCGCAAATTTCTGAACTTGGGTGCCGCCGGCGTGCAGATGGCGACTCGCTTTGTGGCGACCCACGAGTGCGACGCGAGCCCCGTGTTCAAGCAGGCTTACGTCAACGCCAACAAGGAAGATATCGTTATCATCAATAGCCCGGTGGGACTTCCCGGCCGCGCCATCAACAACGAGTTCTTGGAAGCCGTCAAACGCGGAGAGAAAATTCCATTCACATGCCCCTACCATTGCATCCGGACCTGCGATCACCGCCAAAGCCCTTATTGCATCGCCCTGGCCCTGATCCAGGCCAAGCGGGGCAACCTTAAGCGCGGATTTGTCTTCTCCGGGCAGAATGCCTACCGGGTCGACCGGATAATTTCGGTCAGGGAATTGATCACGACCCTCAAGCAGGAATATGGCGCAGCGATGCGCGCTTACGCGGGGGCGGAGGTACTGCCCTTGGCAGGGTAACCGCTGCGTTTACGGAGCCGCGCGCTTTAGACCCGGCTCCGGCGGCAATCTTTATTTCATCATTTTCCGAACTTGGTCGACGTATTCGGCCTCGGTGATCGTGCCGTCACCGTTGGCGTCCCAATATTTGCATTCCTTTTCGGCCTTGGCCTTGTCTTGCCATGCCCCATTCCTATCCCAGATCCGGCTGAATCTGCAACGTATCGTTGAAACGGTTGACCAGATTGGCGAGGCCGATCACCATGACCAGCTCCACAATCTCGGAATCGGAATAGTAGTTACCCAGCCAGGTGAGAACCGACGCGTCGATGGCCGCCGCCCCGCGGGTGACAAGGTCGGCGAAACGCACGGTAGCCCGCTCCTTTTCGTCATAGGCGTCGCTGGTCTGATAAAACCGAAGGTCTTCGATCTGCCGGTCCGTAAGTCCCGCTTGCTTCGCCGAAGCAATGTGAGCGCGCAGGCAATACTGGCAGGCATTGATGCTGGCGGTTTTGAGATAGGCCAGCTCTTTGAGCTTGACGGGCACCTTGCCCTTCGTCATGACGGCTGTGTAAAACGGAATGAATCGTTTCAGCGCACCCGGGAAATGGGCCATGACGGCGAAGATGTTGGGCATCTTGCCGATGGCCGAATGCATTCCATCGTAAATATTCTGTACGCCGGCTTCAGCCTGATCTTTGATCAACGGTTTCGGGACTCCCATGTCCGCCATCCTTTCGCGGGAGATGATTGGTCGATTGGACATTTCTTATACCACGAGAGGTGCAGCCGGGGAATAGAGTTATTTCCATTGTGCAGCTCCCGCCGTCACCAGGTCCGTGTCCGGATGCGTTCATGGCCGATTGAAACCCATTGAGGTTTCTGGTAGCTTGAGCGACCCAAAGTTGATAAGGGCTTTTTATCTTGTGAGTACAGCCCCTACAATTATATGAAGAGGTGAAGAGGGGGACGCATGGCCATCGATCTTAGCAACCGACATTTCCTCAAGCTCCTGGACTTCAGCCCCGAAGAACTTAGCTATCTGCTGCGGCGATCGGTGGACTTGAAGAAAGCCAAAAAATCAGGCACCGAGGAACAGCATCTCAAGGGCAAGAATATCGCCCTCGTCTTCGAGAAGACCTCAACCCGCACACGCTGCGCCTTCGAGGTTGCCGCCTACGACCAGGGCGCCCGCGTGACCTATCTGGACCCGACCGGATCGCAACTCGGCAAGAAGGAGTCCATCCGCGACACCGCACGGGTGCTGGGCCGTATGTACCACGGCATCGAATACCGCGGTTTCGAGCAGTCGCGCGTGGAGGAGTTGGCGAAATATGCCGGGATCCCGGTCTGGAACGGGCTCACGAATGAGTTCCACCCCACTCAGGCCCTGGCCGATATCCTGACCATGCAGGAACACAGC
>JALOPB010000292.1 GCA_025454115.1 Desulfobacterales bacterium
GGCGGAGCAGCCCTGGCACAGCAGCCAGTACCCCTCGCTGCCGGAGGTCTATGTGCAGAACGCGAGCCTGGAGATCGCCTGGTCGCGCGTGGTGTTCGACACCCGCACCATTGCCGGGCATGTCGTGATGCCCTTCTTCACCCGCGACCTCGAAGGGTTCGACGTCAATAAACCATACGACTGGGACCTCGCTGAACACATGGTCCAGTCCGGCCAGGCCGCACTCCCCATTGCACCCCCTCAGCCGCAGCAACGATAGCATGTTTTAAATCTGGACTTCGAGTTTCCCTATCGGGCCGAAAGAATGCATCGTCTATTCCAAGGAGTGATGCACACACCGGAAAGCAGCCGCGCGCTGGCCTGGGTGCTAATGAATTTTATGCCGATAAGGGAGATGACGATCATGGCGCGCGAAACACCCTGCTGCAGTTGGACCCCGATGACACCAATATTTCAAGATTGGGTCGCTTGGCACTCGAAAATGGAGCCGATACAATCGTGATCTCTACGCGCACCGACAGGAGCCGGGAAATCACCTATTTTGAAGGCGACAAAGCGCTCAACGCATTCAATCATAAAAACAAATCGATACACGTATATGTCGCAAACGAAAGGCTCAAGAATCTGGGGCATCTGAGCCAATAGTCATTTTGGACTGACGGGAAGGGGGGGAGAATCACTTTTGGAAGCAGTTTGGAACGAGAGCACGAGCTCATACCAATCATAGACAAGGGCGCGCCCGCCGAAATTTTCCTTGTATTGCGCCAGCCCCGCATTCAAATAATAGCCGGCCTGTTCAGTCGATATGCCGAAGTCGAAATAGGTCCTGTCAGAGTAGACATCGCCGACCAGGTGGTCCAGCACCAAATCGCCGGCACCGGTCTCCCGCCCCTCATCGGTGGATGAAATGTATTGAGTATGGGCGACAGGCCCATCGGCATAGACAATGACGCCGGCATGCATCCGCGAATCCCGGAAGGCAGCGAACAGCCGGATGTTCTCCGGAAATCGCTGGGCGAGAAGCCGGATCTCGGCCGCTGAATGTGCGGGTTTCGTGCCGTGGTACCGGCGCAGCACGTATTCCTCTATGGCCATGAACGACTCGAAGTCGAGGCTGGACTGCACGGTCAATCCGCTCTTCTTGGCCTTGTTGATGCTCCATTTTCGCCCTTTAGAATACGGCAGCCGGCGGCGGAGGTCGATCGTCGTCGACACGTCACGCCGGATCAGCCGCCCCCCCCTGGCAAACAGGAGGTAGAGGTCTTCTTCCGCCGGCAGGCGGTGGTAGATCCGCGGAACGGGTTTGTAGACCATCCGTTTAAACCCCTCGCGCGCGTAGTGATCCAGCATCAGGTCGAACACGCAGCTCATCAGGCCGATGGTCATTTTCTCGTCTGAGACCACGCCGCCGAAGGTTAACCCCGCGTGAGACACCACCTCGTCCCCGATTCGGCAGGCGGGAAACACGGCCACCGGCCGGCCGTCGTTGAAGAAGAGCAGGGAGGCGTCCGCAAACCGGTCGGCGTGGTAGTCCATGTAGTCCCGGCAGAATAAAAAAACACCGTTCTTGGAGCGTAGGACAAGATCGTCCCAGGTCGATCGGTAGTCAGAAGTGTAGAGTGCAAGGGTCAACACGTCTCGGAAGGCTCCACGCCGACGGCGTAGCCAAAACCGTCTCGGCCCATGTCATTTCCATTGTAAAACAGGTAGGTCCGGTCATTCCATCGAAGGAGGCTGGGGTAGCATAGGGTTCTCGAATCCCACCCCGATGCCGACAGGTCGATTCCGAGCAGATCATCCCGCCGCACCCACTTGATGCCATCGATCGATTCCGCATAGCCCGGGAAATAGCCTCCCTGGGTGTCCCCGCGGGTGAAGTACATTTGGTATCCGCCGTCCTTCTTGTACACGCGCGGCCGGCCAATGCGGTATTCCGATCCGGACACATCCAAACAAAGAGTCCCGGGAGACCTGAAACTGACGCCGTCCTGAGATTCGGTGTACCAGATGGCGTACTTTGGGTAGGGCTGACCATTGAGCAGCTGCCAGCCGCTGCCGCCGGCATACCAGGCCTTCCAGCGCCCCCCTTCGAATAATACCGTATGGACGGCTCGGATGAACAGAGCGTCCGGATCACGGTCCATCACCGGCGCCGGGCTGCTCCGCTCAAAGGAATTCCCGCCGTCGCGGCTGAACGCCAAACCGGAGAAAGCGAGAAATTTTGCCCGCTGAACGCACTGGAACCCGACATAATACATGCGCAACCGGTCGCCGTCCCGGATCACATCCCCCAGGATCACACCGTTGTCGTCGAAAGTCCCCGGCATGCCGATATCCAAAACCGGCCGAGACGATACCCCCAGAACCGTCGAAGGATGGTCAGCGGCCAGATCAACAAATCCGATGCGGCTGGCGCCGCCCTCATCCCGGAAACCGACATACACCCGGATCACATCGGGTTCGATCAGGATGGGGGTGGGCGTCAGGGCGGAATGCCGTGCCCATGACATCGAACCGTCCGGGCCGAAGATCAACCCGCGTTTGATCCACTTCATTGGTCCACACCAAAGGTGTCGAAACTGGACTTGCCGAGCGCCTTTGCAGGGTTGCCCACATAGACCCTGCCCGGCTCCGTGTCCCGGACGACCACGGCACCCGACCCGATGATCCCGTCCTCGCCAACCTTGATTTTATCATTGAAAGCCGCATTCACCCCTACGAAACAAGAAGCGCCGATCTCGCAAAAACCGGAGATCACCACATGCGAGGCAATATAGGTGTTGCGGCGGATCACCGTCTGATGCCCAATGTGGTTGCCGCTCCAGAGAAACACGTTATCCTCGATCCTCACCCCGTGTTGAACGACGTTGTTTTCAAGGACAAAGCAGTTCTTACCGATCGAGGCGGTGCGCCAGACGAAGGCCCTGGAGCTGACATAGCTCGCAAGCGCATATCCTCTGGACTGCATGTGCTCGAAAAGGCGGGTGCGCACCCGGTTGAGCTGTGTATATGAGATCGCCACAAACGCCGCGTAATCCTCGGGTGCGAACCGCTTTTCCACCGACTCCAGCGGCACGACCGGCAGACCGCAGAGGCCCTCGGTCTTCCTGTAACGCTCCTCAACCGCAAACCCAGCCACGGTCAGCTCCGAGTCGTGCGTGAAATACTCGCAGGCCAGTTGGGCTGTCTCCCCGTCACCGATGATGATCAGCTTCTGCTTCATGCACTTGACCTCGGGCATGCGCTCCCGTGATCGGATCGGACAACTAACGCTGCACCTTCTTGAACGCTCGGCCGGTCAAGGGATTGCGGCCAAGTGTTTTCTTGATGAAGGCGCGCAGCCCGATCCACGGCCGCCTCGCAACACAAACCATTGCCAACAGTAGAAACAAAGGATGATAGCGATAGTAGGCGGCGATCTTGGGGTCCAAAATATAGTCGACATAATCAAAGGCCTGTTTGAATGCCATTTGCTTTACTGCCGCCGCATGCGGGCCCTTGAGGTCCGCACGATACAGGTTGAAAAAAATGATGAACTTGAGCTTCTTCTTGGTTCGATTCCATGTCGGATCCGAGCGGGAGTAGGACTCGGCCGGAGTGCCGATCTCGCATACCAATTTTCGGCTGAACCCGACCGAACCGACGGCACTCAAAACAAACAGATAAGCGTAGGCATTGTCCTCCGCGACTCCCAAGCACCGGGCGAGTGTCCGGTTCACCATAAATGGGTTTTCGTAGGCATTGAGCGAGCTGGCCATCGCATGATCCACGACAACCGCCTGGGACCAATCCAGCCCTCCTCGGCGGTACTTGCGAATGAACTCGTCTCCCGGTATGACCACCCAACCATCGCCGGCGGAAAGTCGCTCGGGCGCCGACAGCATCTCCCGGCTGCTGTGCTCGAACACGGCGTTGGCGAAACACAGGTGGCAGTCGGGCTGCGACTCCATCAGATCGACCGCCTCCGAGAGAAAGCGGCGGTCGATGAAGCGGTTGTCGTGGGCGAAGGGCATTAGGTACCTGCCCGTGGCCTGTCTCAGTGCGAACAGGAAATTGTCCATCACACCGAGATTGGCGGGCTGACGGAAAAACCGGATGTTCAGCTCGCCGCCGGGCTGCTCCTTGAACTCCCGCACGACCGGCTCCAATGGATGCGGCGAGTCGTCGTCCGAAACGATGATTTCCAGCGGGCGGTGAGTCTGAGCGAGGGCTGATTGCAGCGCCTGGCGCAAGTATCCGGGCTGATTGTAGGCCGGAATGATGAGGCTGACCTTGCGAGGGTCAAGATTCAGGGATGAGAGCATGGGTATTCGTTCGAGCCAGGTGGAGCG
>JALOPB010000293.1 GCA_025454115.1 Desulfobacterales bacterium
ATGAGAACCTAAGAGATGCCTACGAGTTCGACAGCATTGATGCCGTGGAACTTCTGCATGAGATTGAACTCCTTCTCGGCACCCGGCTCACTCAAGCTGAAAAAAAGGGCGCCATGGATATCCGGACGATCAACCAGATCATCGATTACATAGAAGCCCTGTCTTCCGCACGGCGCCCCACGAAACCGTCCGATTACGAGGAAAACCTGTCAACTGTGGAACCATGATGGCCCGACGAGTTGTCATCACAGGATGCAGCGCCATAACACCGATCGGCCGGAGCGAACAGGAGATCGTGCGCCATCTGACGGAGGGAATCTCCGGCGTCAAAAAGCTTCGCAGCGACGGGCTTCTTACCGATCATATCCATTCCGGTGTCTACGGCATGGTGGACTACCCCATCGAATACGATTTCAAACGCAGCCACAGCAAGACGATGGGGCCGGTAGCCTACTACGCCTGCCAGGTTGCCAAGGAGGCGTTGCAGGACTCCGGGCTCGACGAGGAGTTCATTACCTCCGGCCGCCTCGGCGTCGCTTTCGGTTCCACCCATGGCAGCCCTTCTGCCCAGCGGGGTATCTACAAATCCTTCTTCACGGAGACGAAACACCGGCTGTCTTCCATCGGAGCCGTGGATTATCTCAAATCCATGGTCCACACCACGGCGGTCAACATCACCAAGATGTTCGGTATCACCGGCCGCGTCATATCGTCCTCGACCGCCTGCACCACCAGCGGCCAGTCCATCGGATTCGGTTACGAAACGGTCAAGTTCGGCCTGCAGGATGCGATGCTCTGCGGAGGGGCCGACGAGTACGATACGACCACTGTCGCCGTATTCGACAACCTGCTGGCATGTTCAACGGAATTCAACGACACCCCACATCTGACGCCGCGCCCGTTTGACGTGAAGCGAGACGGGTTGGTGGTAGGAGAAGGTGCTGGGGCACTGCTACTCGAAGAATACGAACATGCCAGGAAGCGGGGGGCTCGGATCCTCGGGGAGGTCATCGGGTTTTCCTGCAACAACAACGGCGGAGATCTGATCTTGCCGAACATCGGCGGAATCACGAGGACGCTCGAGCTATGCCTGGAATCGGCTGCCCTCGACGCGAGCGAGATGGATTTCATCAGCGCCCATGCCACGGCCACCAAAATGGGCGACGTGATCGAGGCTCAGGCGATCGGCCGCATTTACGGGCAAGGCCCGGTGGTGGCAGGTTTGAAGAGCTATGTCGGGCACACCATGGGCGCCTGCGGGGTGATCGAGGCGATCATCACGCTTTATTTGATGAAAGCACGGTTCATCCCACCGACCCTGAACCTGGAGCAGGTGGACGAACGCTGTGCCATGATCCGCCATAGCACCACAATCGTAGAAAAATCCATCCGGACCGCGGCGATCCAGAATTTTGCCTTCGGGGGCGTGAACACCTGCTTCATCCTAAAAAAAACGGAGGGGTAGTCATCCGGACGGACGAAATGAAAGGCGGCATCAGACACAGGGGGAACTCGCGCCTCCAAGCGATTTTCGATTTTTTCATTACGTTGTTGCTGTGGGTCTATTTCACGGCCGGATTCGTGTTGCTGTTTGCGCCGTTTTACCTCTGGCCCGGTATTTTCTCGAAGGATCGCGAGCGGACTTTTCAGAAACTCAACAGCCGGTTTTACAAGTGGTTTTTCTTCCTGGTCCGGCGGTTGATGCCCGGGCACCGCTGGCACATCCAGCCCGAGGTGTTGGACATCCGTTCGGCGGTCGTCGTCTGCAACCACCGGTCTTATCTGGATTCGATCCTGCTGATATCGCTGTATGCCCGGCACAATACCATCGTCAAAACCCGGCTGCTGGACATCCCGATATTCGGGAACATGCTCCAATGGTCCGGATACATACCGTCCTCCTCGGAGGGGCGCTTTGCCGAGATGATGATCCAGAGGATCGAAGGAATGGAGGCGTTTCTGGCGGACGGCGGCAACCTGATCGTATTCCCTGAAGGAACTCGGAGCCGGGACGGCCGCATCGGAGCCTTAAACAAGGGTGCCTTCAAAATTGCGCGGCGCCTCCGGGCGCCGATCAAAGTCCTCTTCGTTCAAAACACGGACCGGATGTTCCGGCGCGGCTCGTTTTCGTTTGACACGCGGGGACCGAACGTCATCCGCCTTGATCTGATCGGCAGTATCGACGTGGCCGCAGAGTGCGAAACGAGTTCCTTGCCCCACGTGATCGCCAAGGTGCGCGGAATGCTCGAATCATCAAACAACGGCGGGGAAGACACATGAAGATTGTTTTGATGTCGATGCCTGATGTGGCAGCGGTGATCATGCATGAGAGCGCATTCCACATGCCGAACAACGGCATCGCGAGCATCGGCGCCAACATCGATGAGGGGCACCATGTGGCCATCATCGATCTGATCCGAAAGCGGCGCCGGGTTCGATCCTACGTGACCCAGACCCTACTGAAAATCCGGCCGGATGTGGTCGGGCTGTCTGCCATGGCCTGGCAGTATAAAACCTGCACCCAGCTTGCCCGGTTGATAAAAAATCTGCTGCCGAGTGTGAAAATCGTTATCGGCGGCTACCACGCGACGTTGATGAATGAAGAGATAGCCGCTTCTGAAGAGGCGTCCTGGATCGATTTCATCGTCCGGGGCGAAGGCGAGGAGGCTTTTCGGCGGCTCATCAACGCACTGAACGGCAAAGACCGCTTGGAGGATATACCTTCGCTGTCCTTTAAAAAAGAGAATGGATTCCACCACAACCCCCGTGGAGAGCTCCTCGACCTGTCCAAGCTCAAGCTGCCCATTCGAGACCAGAGGCGGCTTACTTGGGGGTATCATATCATGACCGGCAAAGTTGAAGTGATCGAGACTTCCCGGGGTTGCACCCGCACCTGCAACTTCTGCAGCATGAACCACATGTACGGCCGGACGTTCCGGCCTTTTCCCCAGGATCGGGTGCTGGCCGACATCGAAGATATCTACTTCGAGCGCAAAACCCGCTGGATATTTGTGGCCGATGACAACCTTGTGCTGGAGCCGGGCCGCGTCGTGGAACTCTGCGACGCCATCATCGCCCGAAAATTCCGGAACCTGAATTTTGTCGCCCAGTGCGATTGCATCACCATGTCCCGGAATGAGGCCATGGTGCGCAAGATGGCTCAGGCTGGGTTCAAGACCATTTTTCTCGGTATCGAAAACGTTTCCAAAAAGAACCTGAAGGTCGCCGGAAAGGGCGATATCGTCGAAGCGTCCCGGAAGGCGGTGGCCATTTGTCACAAATACGACATCATGGTGGTGGCTGGCATGATCTTCGGGTTTCCGGATGATGACGAAGAGGACATCATAGAAAACTACCGGTTTTTAAAATCGATCGGAGCGGACACCTCCTACTGTCAGATCCTGACGCCTTATCCAAAAACCGCCATGCGCCAGTACCTTCTGGACGAAGGGCTGGTAACTAACCCGGAAGATTACACCCGCTACAACGGAATGTGGGCCAATGTGAAAACCCGCAACCTGAGTTCGGAGCAGCTCCAATACCTGGTGTGGTATCACCAGCAGAAGGTGATGGGCTGGTGGGAGCCGTCGGAAAGGGTGCGCAAACGGGGCCCGTTGTGGACGGGGATCTGGATTTACGCCTTCAGACCGTTTTTGAAAGTCTATCTGGGCCGGAAACTCAAGAAATATGGCTGGAGGGGCCGGTACGAGATGCATTTAAAAGGAAGAGAGGTAGCAAACAAGTTCCGCGGCCTGGATGTCATTTGAGCGGAGACGTTAACCGCATGCCCGCCTCAGCCGCCGGCAGGCCTGGTTTTCCAGAATGCCGCGCACCCTGCGAAATTCGAAAGCCAGCTTACAAGGAGCGGCACTATCTTCTTTTTTTATAAAAATATTGCGTAAAATTTCAGCAAACTTGAGCCTGAAAGCGATTGTATTAGTTGAAGAAATATGCATCGAATATTTGTAGCGTTTTGAAGAATTAGCAGATGCAACGTTGGGCTGTCACTGTACGTAATAAAACGATGATTGACTGATTCGGCTGAGAAGTTCATCATCCTCCTGTTTTTTCTACAAAAACAAGAAAGGAGGCAGTGATGAACCTCGAACCTGTTTCTGTAGAAAGTCCCCGTTTAGCACCTTCCCGTCCAAATGTACCCCGCGAGTTGAAACGAACCGTCTCTGCTGGCAAAGATGGCCGTGTCGACGCCAAGCCAGTCGCTACCGAGGTCTTGCTCAATCAAATCATGATCGAAATAGCGCTGGAGAAGATCGCCGCCCAGGGACTCTGCGGGGCCGAGCATGTCCAATCGTACTTGTCTATCGTCGCAACTGTCGACCCAACACGATTCGTTCGCGATTTGCGACCATCCTGGTGTTCCTGCAGTATTTGAAAGCCAAGGCCCGAGACCTTCTTGAACTCCTCTGCCGCGAGGATCTGTGTGACTTCATCGAGCAGGAGCAGGACCGCGGGCTGAAGCCTGCTTCGATCAGCTGTCGCATTGATGCGTTGTATGCCTTCATCCGGTTTTTGGTGGACCGGGAAGTCCTCAGTGCGGATCTTCTCAAGCGCAAGCTGCGTGTCAAGGTGCCCGAAAGCCTTCCGCGGGCGATCGACCCGCAGGATGTGCGTCGGCTGCTCGCGGTGCTGGATCGGCCCCGGGAGCGGGCGATGGTGCTGATTCTGTTGCGGACCGGCATGCGCATCGGGGAGCTGTTGAACACGGCGGTCTTCGATGTGAACCTGCCCGAGAAGCGCATCGAGATCTTTGAGACCCAAAAGAACCGCGTGGGCCGCGTCGTTTATCTGGCCGACGACGCCTGCCGGGCCCTCGACGACTGGCTTAAGGTCAGGCGCCGCAAAACGCCGTTGATCTTCTGCGGTCAGGGGGGCCGTCCGCTGAGCTATGAAGTGGTCCGTTCCCGGTTCGGCTCACTTCTGGAGAAAGCCGGGCTCGGTGGCAAGGGCTATACCCTGCACTGCCTGCGGCACACCTTCGCCAGCGAGCTGTTAAACGCCGGGATGCGGCTGGAGTGCCTGCAGCAGCTGCTGGGCCACAGTTCGATTGAGATGACCCGCCGCTACGCCCGGCTGACGGCCACAGTTCGATTGAGATGACCCGCCGCTACGCCCGGCTGACAGATGTCACGCGCAAAGAGGAGTACTTCCGCGCGATGGAGAAAATCGAAAAGGACGGGGTCCATGGCGATTACCGATGCGATCATCAACTACCGTAGGTTCCTCAAGCGGCGCAACTGCTCCCGGTGCACGCTGCGAGACTACATGAGCACGCTTAAGCACTTTGTGATCTGGGTCGCCGAGCCGATCGAGCAGGTCTCCTCGCGCAGCGTGCTCGCCTTTATCGACCATTTGCTTGCCAGGCGCTTGAGGCCGAAAACCATCAACTGCTATTTGGACAGCATCCGCGGGTTCTACGACTACCTGATCAACGAAGAGGCCGTGGCGATGGTCAACCCGGTCAAGCGCGGCTATGTCCTGCGGCTCGCCCGGCCGCTGCCGCGGTATCTGCGCGATGAGGAAGTCGCGCGGCTGTTTGCTGTCATCGATCACTCTCGTGACCGGGCGATGTTCATGCTGATGCTGCGCTGCGGGCTGCGGGTGGAGGAGGTCGCCCAGCTATCGCTGAGTGCGTTGGACCTGCCCCGCTCACAGCTGTTCGTCTACCACGGCAAGGGGGCCAAGGACCGCGTGGTCTATCTCAGCCACGATGCGCAGCAGGCGCTGGTGGACTATCTGAAGATCAGAGCTTTCTCAAAAGCCAAACGGCTGTTCCTGGTAGACAAGGGCCGCTGCAAGGGAAATCCCATATCGGTGCGTGCCATCCAGAAACGCATGGAGCACTATGCGCGCAAAGCCGGGATGAAAGTCAGCTGCCATCAGCTGCGCCACACCATGGCCACTCAGTTGCTCAACGCCGATGCGGATCTGGTGACGATCCAGGATCTGTTGGGGCACTCCCGGATCAAGACGACGCAGCGCTATTGCCAGGTGTCCAATCTCAAGGTGCAGCGGGACTACCACAAGGCCATTACCAGGGTGATGGAGCGTCATGCGCTATAAAATGGGAAAGGACCCGGCGGCCGCACTGGGGGGATTATGGGAGATCCCCCCAGCGCATCCGCCTGGCAGCAAACGTTAAAGCCGACATCCGATCACATCGTTGAACGGGAAAAAAGACTTGACAAAGCAGAAAAAGTGGAAGAGGAAAAGGCCAACTAACCAACCAATATAAATAGAAAAAACAGGATTTATTACGTACAGGCTGTCAA